>CAMJAO010000041.1 GCA_946403615.1 uncultured Prevotellaceae bacterium | reverse complement strand
ATGAAAAAATCATACAACATTGATTCGGCGGCGGCACTGATGGCTTGTATCAGCGAGGTGGGGTTCTTGCCGCTGCTGTATAGTGGCGTCCGGGGCTTTTCTGCCGAAGAATTAGTTGATGACGACTGCCGTTATGTGCTGTTGCCCGACGGCGGTTGGGACTGGCCTTTGTGGAAATGGAAAGGTCCGGTAGTGACTGAGGGCGATTGTGTGTATGGGAAATTCTTTGACAAGAAAGCGGGATTCATCAGCCGTGAGTGGTGGCCCGATTTTTACAACTGGCGACGATACTCCCACCCCTCACCCGAGGAGGGCAGCATCGAGGAGGCCATCTTGATGACCCTTAACGAGGACGGCAGCCGCATCACGCGTGAGTTGCGCGCCGCCTGCGGTTTCACAGGGCCTAAGATGCGCAGCCGTTTCGACGCGTACATCACCCGTCTTCAGATGAGTTGCCACATCGTGACGGAGGATTTTGTCTATCCCACCGACCGACACGGGCATGAATACGGATGGGGATGGTCGCTGCTCACCACACCCGAGCTACTGCTGGGCCGCGACGCCTGCCTTTGCGACCGCACCCCCGAAGAGTCGTATCAGCGCATGAAAGAACATCTGCGCCAACTATTGCCACAAGCAACAGAGGCTCAGATAAAACGATTGTTGAAATAAGCGGAGCCCCACTTTAACTCCCCCGAGGGAGAGAATACCTACACGTTATTTTACTGGGATGGAGCGGTAAGGTCCTCTCGGGCGATTAAGTTTGTCAAAGCATCTCATAGAATCAGATTGTACGAGTAAATGCGTTTCGAAACTGGATTGGAGTCATGCCGAAATGGTCTTTAACGTACTTTCCAAAAAACGATGTATTGGGGAATCGCCGGTGCAGGACAGCCAGCACCTCTTACTACGCCTTGGGGACTATCGATGGATTATAAACTTGAAGAAAACATATATAAAGCAAACTGACTATGCGAAAATTAATCTTTATTCTGACGTGTTTACTGTTAAGCACCAACGTTTTTCCTCAGGAGAACCGTTCCAAAGGGAAGATGACCGCAGAGATGGAGAATCTTTCCGGTATCTGGTACGGATTGTATTGCGGGTCACCCGTGACAGTGTCTTTTACAGACAAGCTCCAATTGTCGGCAGAAGCGTTCTCGTCCCTAAATTTAACCTGCAATTATACTCTGCATGGGAATGGCAGACTCTCTGTGCCTGAAGCCGGGCCCGGAATGGCGGGAGAGGGCATTTATGCCATCAAGGACGGCACACTGGAACTGCTATTAATCTTTGGTGCCGCAGGACAAGTTCAGCCTCTCCGTTCCTTTGCCGACGGAACAGGTAATCCAGCTGCTACACACCTGTACCTCACTCGTGACAGGGCTGTCATAGACAAAGCCACCGCTCCCGTTCAGGTTCCGGCAGAAGCCCGTGTCTCCTTTGAACGCAACAGGCGTCTGGGAACCGGTATCAATCTCAACGGAGTGCTGGATGACAATTCCGACAGTACCCCATTGAAAGAGGGAAGCATTAAAGGAATAGCCGATGCAGGTTTCCAAAGCGTACGCATTCCCATCCGCTGGGCAAGCCATGTTTCCAAGGAGGCTCCCTATACCATCGACCCTGACTTTTTCAAGGCTGTGGATACCATATTGGACGAATGCCTCCAAGCCGGTTTGGCTGTCATTTTAGACAATCATTACTATCCCGGATTGTCATTTAATCTTGGCCCCCAGGATTTAGAAACAGGGCCAAATATTGAGCGACTCTGCAGTATTTGGCGTCAAATATCGGCTCATTATAAAAACTATCCTGATCAGGATGTCTTCTTCGAATTGATGAATGAACCCAGTCTGGCACTGGATCCAGCCCTTTGGAATGGAGTGGTGGCCAGGGTCACTGGGATTATCCGAGAACAAAACCCCGGAAAAACCATTATGGTCGGAACCCCCAGTCTGGGCCAACATTGGACCATCGGTCTGTTGGAGTTTCCTGATGACTGGAATATGATTGTGGATGCGCATTATTATCTGCCTCAGACTTTTACCCACCAAGGACTCTCTTATGCCATGGCGGGAGGCCTGCATGACATACCCTGGATGGGGACAGAAGCCGATAAAGCACCAATAGAACAAGATTTTTCCTTCCTCGCCCGTTGGAGTCGTCGCACAGGGCGCCCGGTTTGTATCGGTGAATATGGGGTTTGCGCCAATGCCGACGAGGCCTCCCGTGCCCGCTATGTGGCATATATCCACAGTCTCATCGAGCAGTATGGTATGAGTTCACAATATTGGACTTATCACCGCGATATCTTCCAAGCCTTCGACGAGCAAACAGGTCAGTGGAATGCCTCCTTATTGAAGGCGATGAACCTTCCTGTAAGCAAGGGGAAAAAGTCAGGACAACTGACAAGCCAGTTTCAGAATCCAGATTTGAAGTACGCGCCCCTGGTTCGGTGGTGGTGGCCGGGAAATGATGTAGAAAGCACGGAACTCAAAAGAGAATTGGAACTGTTCGCTTCTAATCATATCGGAGGCGTGGAAATCCAGTCTTTTGCCTTGGTGTACCCAATGCCTGAAGGCAGGGAAGGAAACGTGATGGGGTTTGATACGGATTCCTATTACGAGCATCTTTCTACCGTGATGTCCACAGCCGCCAATCTTGGCATGACAGTGGACCTGACCAACGGAAGCGGATGGCCGGCTGCATCGCCTGCGATCACAGAGGCTGAGGAAAACCGCTCTCTACAATATGGTCTGGCCACCATCCCAGAGCATGGAGGCACCATATCCATTCCTCACTCCAAAAGGCAGGATAGCGATTATTCCATCTTAATTGGCCTTCTGGAGGCACAGGTCAAAGAAAACAGCGACGGTCCATGGCAGATTAAAAATGTAAAAGAAATCCCTCTTGCCAACGAAGTTGTCACTTTCTCTCCTGAAAAAGCCGAGAAAGGTTGGCAGCGGAGTCTGATTGCTCTCTGGTCGGTACCTTCACAAGAAATAAATATGATCACGGCACGGCCTGACGGCGGAAAAGTCATCGACCATTTCGACTCTGTCATCGTCCAGAAAACCTACGATTACTATTTCGGTGCCCGCTCAGGCCTGATACCGTTCTATGGAAAGCCTTTCCGCTCTATCTTCAACGACAGTTATGAATTCAAGGTCGATCGTCATATCACGGCCGATTTCCGGGAAGTATTCCAGCGCCGACGTGGTTACGACCCGCTACCCTGGATGCCTGCCAATCTCTGGTATGGCTACAACAACATGTATGACCCGGGGAAAGGCTACGCCGAATTCACTTTTGGCGACGTGGATGACCGTCTACGATACGATTATGACCTCACGGTGAGTGATCTGGTGCGAACACATTTGCTCCGTGGATCTTCTCAATGGGCCCGGGAGCGCGGCTTGCTGCACAAGACTCAGCCATACGGTCTTCCAATGGACTATATGGGAGCGGTGGGAGATGCGGATATACCAGAGACCGAGAACATGATTTTCGGAGGTGGCAGTGCCGGCGGTCTTAAGATGATTTCTTCCGGAGCAATGCTTTACGGGAAACCGCTGGTTACAGCAGAGTCAGCTGTGCATCTGGGACGAGCCTTGATGGTTACTCCCCAGAAACTACGATTGACGGTGGACAAGAACCTCTCGTCCGGGGTAAACCAAATTATCTGGCATGGCGCACCTTACCGTTATGGAGAAAACGGCAGTTGGCAGCCTTTCTTCAACGGAACTTTGGGTATCAACTTCTCTTCCGACTTATCTGAGGCCAATCATTTTTGGAAGGAGTTTTCAGAGGTGAACCAATACGCCCAACGTTCCCAGTATCTGATGCAGCAAGGTAAAGCCGTTGCCGATGTACTGGTCTATTACCCCTTTCTGGATTATAGCGACCGCTCGCACAACCCTGAAGAATTGCTCTGGTATGGTTATTTGCCGAACAGGGAGCCGTTCATGCAATTAAATGATGAAGTTACCGGGTCTGAAAGTGGCCGCTGGCTTCAGAAAATATGGCCTGTCTTGAATGAATTGGAGCGTCGTGGTCTCACTTGGGTCTGGGTAAACGATGAATCCCTGCAGAAGATGACTGCCGGAAAAGACGGTAGTCTGCAAATCCGGGGAAACAGTTATAACGGACTGGTGCTTTTTGAATTGCCATTTATCCAATTGGCTACAGCACATAATCTGGCCAAGCAGAACAATGCCCGTATTCTTTTCTTGGGAGATGTTCCTTCCAGACAGCCCTCATACATGGATTATAAGAAGAATGACCAAGAAACCTTTAAGTTGATGAACATAGTAAAACGTGGAAAGAATGTCTGCCAGAATATAGCCAAATGGGCCATCAATCCGCCAGTGAAAAATCTTTCAGGTGCGGAGCGGGTAAGGCTTGCCCGTCGGGATATGGGAAACGGAGAATTTGTCCAGATGTACTGGAACGAAGACACCCTTGCCAAGACACTCTGTCTGAAGACAGACGCCGCATATGCCTACTGGATGGATGCAGAGGACGGAAGTATTGTCATGGCTGACAAGGATAAGGATGGTTGTATCCATGAGACACTTGAGCCACTGGACACACGTTTCCTGTATCTTGGCAATGCTCCACTTGACGGTGTGTCCAAGAAGTCTGCCGGCGCGAATATTGTTTTGACCACTCTTCCCAAATGGGATTTACATACCGGAAACGTGAAATTGGAAAGAACTGGTCTGGGAGACTGGCGCTACATACAACAACTGGAAAACTGCGCTGAGGATGCCGTGTATACTACCACGTTCGCACTGCCGAAGATAACCCCTGGGAAGCGATACAGTCTGAATCTTGGCGAAGTCTGTTATGTAGCTGAGGTGTTTGTGAATGGGAAAAGTGCAGGCAAACGTATTTGGAAGCCTTATATCTTTAACATCACGGATTATTTACGACCTGGTGAGAACACCCTTGAAATCAGGGTGAAAGTTTCCGACTACAATGAAAAGGTCCGTCAAGGACGGGAAGGAAACCCCAACTACGGAACTCTTGCCGAAGGAGGGCTTATGGCAAACGGGCTGTTGGGACCTGTACAAGTATTGGTTTCCGAAAAATAAAGAAAGAACTTAAAACGCCAACGCTTTGCCGTCGAGGGTGAAATCCTTCAGAATGTACTTGTCTGAGGTACGCACATTGAGCAATTGCCCGCAATTCATGTGGATGCCACGGAGGGTGATGTTATTGCATTGTGAAAGGGGCATGTCGGGACGATCATCCGCTTTGTAGAACTGTGTCCAAGGATGTATGAAGAGGAAACTGCCGCATGAGCCCGTGATATTCTCCACCGTGATATATTCATAGTGTTGCGGGGTGTCGGTCCGCATCTTCAGCCACAACACTCGCTGCGCCTCATCTACTCTGCAGTCGCGCAAAATCACATTTCGGTCATATATGGACTCGCTGCCCAACGTGAGGCAACCGTGCACAAATCCATATTGGCATTGCTGCACGATGATACGCTCGTTAGGACCGTTATTGGGGTCTTGGTCGGCCCATGTGCCCTTTCCACCCTTCAACACCACGGCATCGTCGTTCACACTGATGTGACAACCGTGCACCAACACGTCGTGACAGACATCCAGGTCGATGGCGTCGCTCGACGGTGCCTTCGCATCCTCTGGGGTGTGCGGGGCATAAATGGTACAACCGATATACTTCACCCGTTCGCAATGGTAGAGGTGGGTGGTCCAAAAAGCGCTGTTGATGAGATGAACGTCCTGCACCTGCACATTGCGGCAGTTGGAGATATACACCAACCGCGGACGCAGCGCCTCAAGATTGGTGCATTGGGGATTGAAACGACGGCGAATCCAAAACTCCTCCCAAAATCGCAACCCATTGCCATTGACGGTACCAGTACCGGTGATGGTGAAACCGTCTATGCCGTCGGCATTGACCAATGCCGCGAAATAGTCAATCGTCTGTCCCTCGATACGCGTACGCACAAGCGGGTAATACTTGATGGCATCGATGCCCTTGAGCACCGCGCCCTCGGTCAGATGCAGGTGTGTGCCCTGACGGAAGAAAAGCGAACCGCTGAGGAAGGTGCCACGGGGAATGACCACCACGCCCCCACCCTCGCGCGCCGCACGGTCGATGACGCTTTGTATCGCCTCGGTTTGGAGCAAAGTGCTGTCGGTCGATACGCCATAATCGGTGATGACATACTGTCGGCCGAGCGAGGCGATATCCACGCGCGCTGTGTCATGAAACCACGCATCGACAGGGGTGCCGTCGGGCCACAGGTCGCGCGGCTGGGTCTTTTGGGCAAAAGACGTGGCGAAAAAGAAGAGGGACAGAAATAGCCCTGCCAACAGACGATTTTTGTTCATCATAACGCTAATCGATTGGGGGGTAAGGTTCTTTGCTCAACGGATGCATTCGGGAGGATGAAGGTAAGACTAAAAAGTGCAAGGCAGTGTCAGCAGCTGATACATCAGTGTACGGGCCAGCCGTTCCTGACCAGCATCATTGGGATGGAGCCTGTCGGTATCGGGGTGAGCGAAATAGCGCAGGCCCTCCGTATGCAAGGGGAAGAGTCCGGACGAGGCATTCCAGTCGATGACGGGCACAGACCAGATACGGCCCGCCTCGCACACTGACTGTACGTAAGCGTCGATCCACTCGCCGCACTCATTCTGATACGATTCGTCGGGCTGACAGTTGTTGTCGCTGAACTCAGCATAGGCACGGTGCAAGGGGGTGAGCAGAACGATTTGTTTGTCGGGAAACATGCGTTTCACCTTGTCGAGCGCGATATTGATACGCCCGCGATAGGTATCGGGATTCATCTGCGGTGTGCGCTGGCGGCGCTCCACGATGGCTTTGGGTTTGTGAATGCCTGCTAAAACGGTCGTGTCACGCTCATCCCACCACTCGCCTACAGGCACTCCCGCATTGAAGTCGTTGGTGCCCACGAAGATAAGGATAGCATCGAAGTCCTGACCATGGTCAGCAAGTAATTGCCCGGCCTGACGGGGAATATCGTTCCATTGCCGACCGCTCACGCCATAGACATAGGGTGTGATGCCGAGCCATGACTGCAAGAAATGCCAATACTTGACTTTTGAACCGCTGTTGTTCGGATCCGTGATGCTGTCGCCGAAATAGGCTACGCGCTTCCCCTGCCACGGGTGTTGAAACAGGTTCTGGGCCATGGCATGCCAAGAGCAAACCATGAACAGGAGCACAGCCATGCAAACGCTTTTCTTCATGCGTAAGGTCATATCATTATAGAAGGGGAAAAACGACCCTACCCTCCCAAAAGGAGAAACCCACCCCTACCCTCTCAAAGGGAGGGAGTAAGGGGAGGGATGAGAGGTTAGAGATGTGTTAATTACAATTTGTAGTGCGTGTCAAGATACACCACCTTGGTGACAAGGTATTCCTCTATGCCATGCTTACCGTCGGCTCCGCCGATGCCGCTCTTCTTCAGGCCGGCGTGGAAGCCCTGGATGGCCTCGAAATGCATGCGGTTGATGTAGGTCTCGCCAAACTCCAGTTCGCGACAGATGCGGGTGGCAGTGTCGATGTCTTTGGTGAATACCGACGATGCCAGACCGTATTCGCAGTCGTTGGCCCACTCTATCACTTGGTCGATGTTGTCGAACTCTATCAACGGCAGCACGGGACCGAAAGTCTCTTCGTGGATGATGTCCATTTCCTGACGGCAATCATCGAGCACCGTAGCAGGATAGAAGTAACCCTTTCCTTCGATGCGCTTGCCTCCGCACAGCACTTTAGCGCCTTGCTTCACGGCATTGGCCACTTTCGCCTCGACACTCTCCAAAGCGGCTTTCTCCACCAGCGGACCCATATCCACGTCTTTCTCGACGGCGGGGTTGCCCACCTTCACGGCTTCGAATTTCTTCACGATGAGGTCGGTAAACGCCTTCTTGATGTCTTTGTGCACATACACACGTTCGGCATTGTTGCAAATCTGTCCGCTATTACCGATACGGCTCTCTAAGATGGCTTGAGCGGCCAGTTCCAAGTCGGCATCGGGGAAGACGATGGCGGGCGCCTTTCCGCCCAATTCCAGACTTACCTTGGTAATGTTGGGTGCGGCGGCCTCCATGATTTTCACACCGGCACCCACACTGCCCGTCAGGCTCACGATACCCACCTTCGGGTGCTTTGCCAATGCATTACCGACCACCGAGCCTTTGCCCGTGACCACATTAAACAGTCCGGCAGGCAGTCCGCTCTCATCGACGACCTTGCAGAACTCGCAACAGTTCTCCGGTGTGATCTGAGCAGGTTTAATGACGATAGCGTTGCCGGTGATGAGCGCGGCGGCAGCCTTGCGCGCAATGAGGAAGAAGGGGAAATTCCACGGCAGGATGCCGGCAGCCACGCCGATAGGACGTTTCACGAGAATCATCGTCTCGTTGGGAGCATCGCTCTGAATGACCTCACCCTCGATGCGACGTGCGAACTCAGCCATGTAGTCGAAATAGGTGGCGGTCACGCCTACCTCTACACCGGCCAATGCCTGGGTCTTTCCCTGTTCACGTACGAGTATCTCTTGAAATTTGTCAAAGTTTTTGCGGATGCCGTCTGCCATACGATGCAGATATACCGCGCGTTCGCATGCCGGTGTCTTCGCCCATTGTTTCTGTGCGGCGTAGGCTGCGTTTACAGCCTCTTCCACGTCCTCCACAGTGCCTGCGGGCTGTCGGCTGGTCACCTCTTCAGTGCTGGGGTTCAACACCTCAATCCACTCTCCTGAACGGCTTTCTACGAATCGGCCGTTGATGTACATTTTCAGATCTGTCATAGTGTTTGATTTTGTTTGTAATAGATTTTGAACGATGGTAATAGTTTTCAATGTAGCGGCATATTTCCCTCAATAAGAAAAATATCAGGGAAAATGTTCAGTATATTAAAAATTTATATCTACTTTTGCAATATCTATTTGGGAATGTGTAATTTTCCGACTGCATTTCCGATGATGACCGGCGAGAGAATTCTCGCTGCTTTCTTAGGGCCGTTAGTGATAGTCGGCTAGCACGGGAGCTCCGCAAGCTCCTAGGACGGGTTCGAGTCCCGTACGGTCCACTTGGGAATGTGGAATGTTGAATATGGAATGAAGAATAATGAATTGATATTCCACATCCCTAATTCAACATTCCACATTCGTCATTTATCTCGGCAGATGGAAGGCGCGTGACATCTCTGCCATTTGTTCATCTGTCATGCCCTCGGGCATAAAGCCCATGGCACGGGCGTTGATATAGATTTTTGCACTCTTCGACAGGACATCAATTTGGTCGAAAGCATCCATCACATCGACACCTTTGGCAAATACGCCGTGCTTTTCCCACATCACCACATCGTAATCTTCCAGTTCCTTGAGCGTGGCCTCAGCCAAATCGTTGGAACCCGGCAGACGGTAAGGCACGATGCCTAATCCGAGCGGACAGAAAGCCTTCGTTTCGGGTATCATTGACCAGAGGATGCGTGTAAGCACATCCTTACCCAAAAATTCACGGTTGTGGCTCATTGCCACCAGTTCTATGGGATGGGTATGGACGGTGGCCTTGTAGCCCGAGTTCGTCTCTATCTGACGTGCATGCACGATAAGGTGGCTGGGCAGTTCACTGGTGGGTGCCACCACCTCGTCGGCGATGATGACATACGATGCGCAATCGTCGAGGATACGGATGATGCTGCCGTTTTCCATGGGCCACCGTGCCAGGTCGCGCATCCGCTTGCCTGTTCCTTTACAATAGAAATAACAGCCTTTCAAGGCGGGCAATGTGATGCCGATGGGGCGCACATCACTGATGGGATGCATCTGGCGCATCTTGTCGTCCACATACTCCGTGATATTCACGGTGATGTTGCCGCCATTGCGCTCTGCCCATCCGTTCTGCCAGAGGTAGCCAGCCACCTCGGCTATTCTCATGACTTCCCGCTCCAGCGCGGGTCTGCTTGTTAATATGCTCATGTTTGTTGATGTTAAAGTTTTTGGGGAGTTAAGAAAGTAATTCTTGGGGAAGTTGGGGAAGTTAAAGACATTACTTCACGAACTATGCCCTCCCCTCGGGGAGGGTTGGGAGTGTGCTTTATTCCCCGTACCGTTCTTCCGTTATCTGCTGCAGGGATTTGCCGCGTGTCTTTGGAGCGCCGAGGATGCCAACTACCAGCGAGATGAGCAGAAGGATAATCATGCAGTAGGCTGCGACAGTGAAGCCTTCGCCATTCTCGCCGTAGATATAGGTGAAAATAATGCCCCAGACCGCCGAGAGGCCGCGCACGATGAAGAACATCAGTCCCTGCGCGCCTGCGCGGAACTTCGCTGGGAACAATTCGGTGCCCCACAACGCATAGAAGATTTGCACAGAGGTGCCGCCCTGTATTCCCCAGAGGATGGAGAACGCCCACAAACCGGCACGGCCGTTCACACCGATGGTCACGATGATAAGCCAGGCGCTGATGGCCACAAGCAATCCGAACACATAAATCATCTTATGGTTGGTGCGGTCGATGATTTTCGACACGATAAACGTGACACCCACGATAATTGCCCATTGTATGCAGTTCATCCAGTTGGCCGTCTCGTTGGTCACTCCGCCCGCCGTCTCATAGATATGAGGCTGGAAGAATCCCATGACAGAAGCCACCAGGTTCCATGTCAGGTAGATGCCTGCGAGGAAACATACGGTCTTGATGGCTATCTTGTTGGAAAACAGCATCGAGATGGAATGTGTCAGTCCTGTTTTCTCGCCTTTGGCTTTGGCTTCCTCTTTCGACGCTTTCCATTCGTTGCTCTCCTCGAGTTTTCGCTGGAGGTTCCATGCGATGAAAGCCACAATGAAGAGCGAGAGGAACACCAGTCGCGACGAGAACACATTGACCGCATTTTCCGCAAGACCGTCGCCGCCGATGGCGTGGGCTATACTCTCCACCCATCCGAAAAGATAACCACCTGGGGCAAAGAACATGCCGAGAAGCAGGATAATCATCGGACCGATGCCCCACGACATCTGCGAGATGCAGATATTACGTCCGCGGTTGTTCACCTCAGAACTTTCCGAGATATACGTCCACGAAGCCGGCACACCGATACCCACGGATATGCCCGTGACGAGGAATCCGGCCAACAGCATCGGATAATTGACTGAGCACATGACGAGTAACACGCCTGTCATATAAACCAGCAGGTTGTAGGTGTAGATAAACTTTCGTCCGAATCTGTCGGCAAGGAATCCGCCGATGATAGCGCCGATGGCAGCACCCAGACAGTTGGCACTGATGAAATTGAGCCAACCCAGATGCACCTCAGACAGTCCAAGATAGTTTTGCCATAAGGTCAGTCCGCTGGCTCCGGCAACGATGGCACCGGCATCGAGATAATTGGTGAGAGACACGGCAATCGTGCTCTTCAGACTTCCGCTGCTCATATATTTGAGGTTTGAGATCTTATTATTTGCGACTATCTTTTGCCTGTCACGTCTTTCTCGTATTGCTGAATGGC
>CAMJAO010000040.1 GCA_946403615.1 uncultured Prevotellaceae bacterium | reverse complement strand
TCATCGCTGTTTTCGTCAGCCTGATCATCGCAAACGCACTCAGTTATTTCTTCTTTGCTTAAGAGAGTGAGAATAAGTAGCGAAAATATTTCTAAGGGCTCCTAGGTCTTCCTAGGGGCTCTTAGTCTTTTATTGTTCTAGGGTTACCTAGGATGTCCTAGGGTATCCTAGGGCTTCACTGAAATAGTCTCAATGAAAAGTGAGGCGGGTGGAGTCGCGTCTCACCTCAAGCACAGCCTGTGAACCCACCACCATCGGGAAATTATTGAGATGGGAGTGGCCTGTAGGAAAATCGTAACAGACGGGCACATCAGGATAACGGCTCATGTAGGTATGTATCATGTGGTACATATCTTCAAATCCGTTTTCCGGCTTTTTATATTTTGTGAACTTGCCCACAATCAGGCCACGCAACCGTCCGAGCACGCCACGCAGTTCCAACAGATGGAGCATACGGTCCACATGACTCATGTTCTCGCCCACGTCCTCGATGAAAAGGATGATGTCGGGCAGGGAGAAAACATCATACGGCGAACCCGCCAGACCGCATAAGACCGACATATTGCCGCCGACAAGCGTACCCCGCCCTATGCCAGGATTGTTGTAGGGATTTTTGGGCACCACATATTCTGGCCAGGGACCCATGAGCACGCCATGCAGGGCACGGCTCACCGTGTCGTTCGCCCCTTCGTAGCCCAACGCCTCGCACATGCTGGCATGGACGCTCATCACACCCGCACGCGCCTCAGCACAAAGCAGGGCGGTGACATCGCTGAATCCGATAATCCATTTGGGATAGCAGGCAAACGTATCGACGGGGATGCGGGCGAGCACATGAGGCGCGCCGTCGCCGCCCCGGGTGGCGATGATGGCTTTGATGGAGGGGTCGCGCAAGGCTTGTAGCACATCGGCTGCACGTTCCTCGGGTGTGCCTCCAAAGCCATGCCACGACCGCAGCACATTCGGCATCGGCACAGGCACCAATCCCCATTTCCGCAAGGCTACACAACCAGTATCGACCATGGCCTGCGTGGCTTTACCGGAAGGCGAGATAATCGCCACGCTATCGCCCGGATGCAGCAATGGCGGCATCCTAAATGTCTGTTGCGCTGCCGCTAATTGTGACAGCAGCAGAAAAAAACATAAGAGAGAACCTCTCTCTATCCATCTAAGGAAGGGATAAACAGTTTGAGACTTTATTTTTGAGACACTCATAGAATGATTTTGTGTAGAAGGGTTAGACCTCCAAAGGACGTGGACTCTTAAAAACCGACTTACATTATCACTACAGCGAATTGTAATATATCGTAATGAGAGATTATTTGACTATAACAATGGTGTCATATAAACAGGTAAATAGGTGATGCCGTCCACCACCTTATAGTCAGCAGCGTGTAACACTGTGGGAGTTGTCATGTATTCGCCAAACTTCTTCATGCATTTTGTCAGAGAGGACAGTGTGTAGTTCTTGCCGCTCTTAACTTCTATCGGCCGGATATTGTGGCGGCTAGTCACCTTGTCCTTCTGAAGCAGGAAGTCGATTTCCATACGCTTCTCGGCTTCCTCTGATGACTTGCTATAGAAGAACAGTTTGTTGCCGCAGGCTGCCAACATTTGAGCAACGATATTCTCAATGAGCATTCCCTCGTTCACCTCCAGCTTTCCGAAAAGCAGTTTTTGACAAATCTCAGACGAGACGATACCTTTTTCATCGAAAGCGTGACTGACCAGCAGCCCCGTATCGTTCATGTAGCACTTCAATGTGGTGCGGTCTTCGTTCATCTTTAATCCTATATTCGGCTCCGTCGAATTATAGCATATGTTGACAACCTTCGAGTCCTTCAGCCAGAAGAAAGCATCATCCCAATCGCGATATCTCGCACCAGGTTTCAAGGCTGACAAACGGAACTTCTTCTCGTGCTTGGAAAGTTGAGGAGGTATCTGATCAAAGATTGAAACCACCTTGTCGGCTATTTCACCGGCATAATTGAAGATGTCATTACGATAAATGGCCAGCACATCGCGTTTAGCGGCATCAACGGCATCAAAGTCCTTGGTCTCTATATATTTCTTAACGGCCTGAGGCATTCCCCCCACTATCATATAAAGACGGAAAGCATCCATTGCCTGCCGATGGAACATTTGCCCCATCTGCTTCCGCTCCGCATACTTTCTCCGTATCAAGTCCATCAGCATGTCATTTCCTGTTGCCCATAGAAATTCCTCAAAATCCATCGGGTACATCTGGATGCTGCGCTCTTCTGAAGGGAGTACTATGCCATGCGTGTTCTTTTTTATGCTGACTAAAGAACCTGTCTCAATATAATCATACCTACCATCTGCAACCAGAAATTTGATTGCGGCCCTCGCCCTAGGACACAACTGAATCTCGTCGAGGATGATGAGCGACTTGCGTTCATGGAGTCTCACCTTATAGTGCTGACTCAGATAGAGAAACAGCGTATCGAGATCTTCCAAATAGAGGTCAAACCAGTCCCTTACCATCTGAGGAGTCTTGTTGAAGTCGATGAGGATATATGACTCATACTCATTTTTGCCGAACTCCTCTACGATATAACTTTTTCCTATGCGTCGCGCTCCCTCTACAAGCAGTGCCACCTCGCCATGCCTTTTTTCCTTCCAGTCAAGGAGTTGCCGGTATATTTTTCTCTTCATAATGATGTCATTTGCACCTTTTTGAGATTTTTCCCCTATCATACTATACACCTTTTTGAGATTTTTATCGCTGCAAATATACACCTTTTTGAGATTTTATACAAATCTTTAGACGTAAAAGTTGTGAAACTAATTACCGATATTTCACTTTGGCTGACCTTAACTGAAAAAGGTTGTCACTTTTAGGAAGGTTAAATTAAATGTGCCGCTCTAATAATAAAATAGTCAACAAAACTAACAGCACAACCTTAATTTAACACTCTTTTTAGGCCTCAATATGTAGAGGAAAGGTCTATGGCAAAAAAGCACCTTATTATTAATACTTCAAAATCTCGTCGGCTTGGCGGAGTGTGTTGCGATAGGCGTTTTGAGCCACGTCCACATCGAGTGAGCCCTCTGACATACCTATTCTGACGCGCTGTGCACGGGCTATGCGGTCAATGTCGGTCTTGTTGATGCGATAACTGCTATTGCTGTAGTATACCTGTCCCGACTGTGAGAACTGGCTGTTGGCCTGTGCCGTGTATTTCAGCACATCGCGCTCGCCCACCTTCAACAACAGGCGGTCGCCAGCGTTTACCTTTGAGATGGGTTGTGTGCTCTTGATGCCCACGGTGAGATAATATACATGGTTTTTCCCCTCTATCTGCACGGAGTAACCGATATACACCAACGGGCTCTTCCCTTGAGGGGTGAGCATGGCGGCATGAGTGGACACCACTCGGCGCCCGTTATGTTTTTTGTCTATCAGTACCTGCGAAAAGGCTGTCTGTGCCACAGTCAGCCACAAAAGCATAAAAAACCACTTCTTCATCGTCATAAAATTAACCTCCATATTACCACAAACTCAAAAAACGCCATTTTATTGTATCAACAGTGCGTTAAATGGCGTTAATCGAGGGAGGGGATTCTTAGAAAAGCCTAGGTTTTTCCTAAGTCATCCTAGGGTTTCCTAGGTTCTCCTAGGTATTTCTAAATCTTCCTAGGAGATACCAGGAGAGAAGAGGGAGGGATATCTGGCCGCTTTAATCCGCATACATTGAGAAATCGAGCACGGTTCCGTTAGTACTGGTGAACTTGCCAGCATACGACTGCCCGTAGTGGTGCTCGCCCTCGTCGTCCTCCACATCGATCTCATTGAACTGCCCATCGAACTTGCCGATGCTTTTGCCATTGGAGAAAGCCTCGATGACACAGCGTCCTGAGCGCTTGTCATATGACACCAATTTGAGTGTGCGTCGTCCGCTGTTCTGACCGTTGCGCTCATAACTGTAATAGCCGGAGGTGCCGTTCATCTCGAAATCTACGTTTTCCGAGTCACCGATTTGTCCCCAAAGGCCCATATACACGCCATCTGACGATGAGGGCGTTGTCTTTTCCACTTCTTTTTCCGCTGATTGTTCTTCGGCTTTGGACTCCGCCTTAGAAGAAGCCATTTCCTCCTTGACAGCAACAGCTGCAGACTCTTTTTCCGCCACAGTTGCGTTGCTATCACCCTTGCCGTTAAAAAGGAACAGCCATGCCGCCAGTCCTATACAAGCAGCCAGCAACACACCGATGATCGCATAAAGCGCAACATTACTCTTAGGTTTCTCGGCAGGCGCTACCCGTTGAACAGGAGCACCGCAACGGGGACAGAAAGTCGATGTTTCAGGTATCTGCGCCCCACATCTATTACATGTGGAATAGGTCATGATTCAGAATTTTTAGTTATTTCTGACAAAAATACAAATAAACGAATGTAAACGCAAATATATTTACAGTTTATTTCTAGCGAGAATACCATAAATGAAAAGATAGTAATTTTCTTTTACAAAAGGGCAATAAAATCGGTATCATACGCAAAAAAATCACCTACAATTTGACAAAATAATGGGTTTTATTTTGTCATTTTCTTGAATCTTTGTATTTTTATCCCACAAAAAGAGACCGTCTATCATATCATGCAACACTAAATCTTTATTATAACCACGCTATAAGGGCATTTGCATGACCAACGGCTCTTATCATATACACGAATCATTATCGGATATGCGGAAAAACATTTGGTTCATTATCATCATTTTAGCGTCAATGCTTGCTTCGTGTTCCGGGAGCAAAGTGAAATACCGTATCGGCGTGTCGCAGTGCTCTGCCGATATCTGGCGTGACAAGCAGAATGCCGAATTGAGAATGGGCGCTTATTTCGTTGATAATGTGGAATTGAAGTTCGCTGCGGCCTATGACAGCGATGAGCGTCAGGTTCAGCAGATAGACAGTTTGGTTGACGAGGGCATCGACCTGCTGATTGTGGCGCCCAACCAAGTGGCCACAATCTCGCCCGCCATCGACCGCGCCTACGACAAGGGGTTGCCTGTCATCGTGTTTGAGAGAAAGACCAGTTCACAAAAATATACCGCCTTCATCGGTGCCGACAACTACGAGATGGGGCACACCATGGGTGAATACATCATAGGCCGACTGCATGGTAAGGGAAACGTCTTGGAGATTAAAGGTCTGGAAGGCTCCTCTCCTGCCATCGAGCGCCACAATGGTTTCATGGACGCTTTGAAAAATGCCCCCGGCATCAAGGTGGCGGGTTCATTACAAGGCGACTGGACTGGCCCTACAGCCAACGAGACGACAAAACAATGGCTGGCAGACAACAGAGATGTCAAGGTGGATTTGGTGTTCGGAGCCAACGACCGTACTGCCATGGGGGCGAGAGACGCTTTTTTATCCCTCTCTGAAGACCATTTGCCACTGTTTTGCGGCATCGACGGACTTCCCGGCGAGAACGGCGGCATACAGTTGGTGCGCGACTCTCTGCTCGACGCCTCGTACATCTACCCCACTCATGGCGACCAGCTGATCGACCTGGCTGTGCGCATCCTCGACGGCAAGCCTTACGAGAAAGAGACATTGCTCATGTCTGCCCTTGTGACGGGCGACAATGCCAAAGTATTGCAGATGCAGAGCGAGGAAATGATGAGTCAGGCCGAACGGTTGGATCAGTTGCACGAGAAAGCCGACACTTATCTGCATGAACTCGACACACGGCGTGTGGTCAACTGGTTGGCCATCGGCATCATCATCTTGTTGGTCGTGGTGTTTGTACTCTTCTATCTCTATCACCTGAGGAAGATAGCCTTGCAACGTGAGCGTGTGGTAAGCACATTGTGGAACCTGAAACCGGAAGATGTTCCCGCAGCGCAGGAGTCCCCTGAGAGCACCCCTTCCACAGAAAAGTCATCGGATACCGACGTCCTTGATGATGACGCCCCAACTGCGGTGTCGCATTTCATCACACGTTTCAAAGAAGTGGTCGAGGCACGTCTGGAAGAGAGCGACATCAGTGTGGAAGACCTGGCTGCCGACATGAGCATCAGCCGGGTGCAACTCTATCGCAAGGTGAAGGCCGTTTCCGGCTCGTCGCCGGTTGAGCTGCTTCGCACAGCACGCCTGAAACGCGCCTACCATCTGCTGCTCACCACCGACAAGAGCGTAAGCGAAGTGGCTTACGCCGTAGGCTTCACTGCCCCCTCTTACTTCACCAAATGTTTCAAAGACGAGTACGGAATCGTTCC
The DNA here is from genome assembly GCA_946403615.1 of uncultured Prevotellaceae bacterium. Lineage (GTDB taxonomy): Bacteria > Bacteroidota > Bacteroidia > Bacteroidales > Bacteroidaceae > Prevotella. The sequence goes on along the minus strand of CAMJAO010000040.1, from coordinate 5,301 downwards.
CGGCGAAGTGAGAAATGTGAAATAAGCGGGATTAATTGTTGGATATTCCAACTTTTTTCATTATATTTGCAAAATCAAGCATGAAACGCCTTGGCGAAGGCGATACATCGTGGAAAGAAACGTAAGTTGCTGACTCTTTTCGAACCAAACTGCGACCTTGGCTGAGAGAAATAGAGAGTACAGGGCAATTCAACATCTCGTATATATACCATATATATAATAATGGTGTGGACTGTCGTGTTTCATCTATTCCGAGGTTGTCGCAGACCTGGTTCGAAAGTAAAACACCGACAATTGTCCACACCAGTTTTTGTTTTTACATTGCAAAGGTACGACTATGGGCATTGAACGAATGAGAATAATCGTTCATAGACTTGCAAATATGTTACATCGCAACATATTTTGCACCCAAAGAACGAAAAATGACATCAGCCGCACCCTATTAACCTTAATTTTGCGGTTGTAATTTACCAACTATAATACCAATCAAACCTAAATCCAAATGGAAAAACTGAAAAGATTTCTTCTGAGCTTAATGCTCCTCTTTGCCTGTACTATAATGTACGCGCAAACTGAGATTACCGGCACGGTGGAGGACGAAATGGGTCCTGTCATCGGTGCCACTGTGTTAGAGAAAGGAACCTCGAATGGTACCATTACCGATCTAGACGGTGCTTTTAAGTTAAAAGTGCAGGATGGCGCAGTGCTCGTCATCAGTTACATCGGTTACATGACCCAAGAACTGCCGGCTACTGACGGCATGAAGGTGATCATGAGAGATGACGCACAGTCGCTCAACGAGGTGGTCGTTGTGGGTTACACCACACAGAAAAAGGCCGACCTGACCGGTGCCATCTCAACCGTCAGTGTCAGCGAATTGGCCAAGCAGAATGAGAACAACCCCATCAAGGCGTTGCAGGGCCGTGTGCCAGGCATGAACATCTCAGCCGACGGTGCGCCCTCAGGTTCGGCTACCGTCCGCATCCGTGGTGTGGGTACTCTCAACAACAATGACCCGCTCTACATCATCGACGGTGTGCCCACGAAGGCTGGCATGCACGAATTGAACGGTAACGACATTGAATCCATCCAAGTGCTGAAAGATGCCGCCTCGGCCTCTATCTATGGTAGCCGTGCTGCTAACGGTGTCATCATCATTACTACGAAAAAGGGTAAGGACGGCAAAGTGCGTGTAGATTTTGACAGCAGCATTTCCGTACAGACTTACGCTCACAAGATGGAAGTGCTCAATGCCAAGCAATTCGGACAAGTGATGTGGCAGGGATATGTCAATGACGGCCTGGACCCCAACCAGAACGGTTTGGGCTACAAGTACGACTGGACATACAACGCAGACGGTGTACCCACACTCAACGGTATCACCATGAGCAAATACCTTGACGCTGCCGGCACGACACCAGCCGCCGACACCGACTGGTTCAAAGAGACGACCCGCACTGGTCTTATCCAACAGTACAACGTAGCGCTGAGCAATGGCTCGGAACGCGGCATGTCGTACTTCTCCTTAGGTTACTATAAGAATAAGGGTATCATCAAGGACAGTGACTTCGAGCGTTTCTCAGCCCGTATGAATGCTGACTACAAACTGGTCAAGATAGGCGACCGCAACTTGATCACTGTCGGTGAGAATTTCACTCTGAACCGCACAAGTGAGGTGGCTGCCCCCGGCGGTTTCCTGCAAAACGTGTTGCAGTTCAACCCCTCACTGCCCGTCTATACCACCAATGGTGAGTTCGCAGGACCCGTGGGCGGATATCCCGACCGTGAGAACCCCGTGGCACGTCTGACACGTAATTCTGACAACCGCTACAAGTACTGGCGTTTGTTTGGCGATGCCTATTTGAACATCAACCCCATCAACAACCTGAACATCAAGACCACCTTCGGTCTGGACTATGCTCAAAAAGAGCAGCGCATCTTCCAGTACCCCATCACCGAGGGCACCGTGGCCAATCCTATCAACGGAGTGGAAGCCAAGCAGGAGCACTGGGTGAAATGGATGTGGAACGCCATTGCCACCTATAATTTCGAGTTTGGCAAGCATCGTGGCGACATCCTCATTGGTACAGAGTTGAACCGTGAAGACGACACTTGGTTCAGCGGCAAGAAGTATGACTTCGTGGTCCTGAATCCCGATTACATGTGGCCTAACGCCGGTGTTGGCGAGGCCGAGGCCTATGGTTCTGGCGAGGGCTATACGCTCGTCTCCTACTTCGGTAAGGTCAACTATACCTTCGACGAGCGCTATCTGCTCGGACTGACACTGCGTTATGACGGTAGTTCGCGCTTCGGCCGCAACAGCCGCTACGGTACATTCCCCTCAATATCTGCAGGTTGGCGTATCAACGAAGAAAAGTTCATGAAAAACATCGGTTGGATAGACAACCTGAAATTACGTGCTTCTTGGGGTCAGACTGGTAACCAGGAAATCTCCAACATAGCTCGCTACACCCTCTTCGTGAGCAACTACGGCGAGGCCGGCTTCGGTGGTCAGAGTTATGGTACGAGTTACGATATCGCTGGCACCAACGGCGGTCAGACACTGCCTTCTGGCTTCAAGCGCGACCAATTAGGAAACGACGACCTGAAGTGGGAGACCACCACACAGACCAACCTCGGTCTCGATTTCGGATTCTTCCGCAATGCACTCTACGGTTCATTTGAGTGGTACTTCAAAAAGACAAAAGACATCCTGGTTTATATGCCCGGTATCGGTGTGATGGGTGAAGGCAGCGGCCAGTGGATTAACGCCGGCGAAATGGAGAACACAGGTATTGAGTTCAACGTGGGCTACCGCGGCAATATCGGCGACTTCAGTTATGACTTGGCTGCCAATCTGGGAACTTACCGCAATGAGATTACGAAGTTGCCTGAGACCATCGCTGCCAAAGGTACCTTTGGTGGAAACGGCGTAGAGAGCGTCATCGGCCATCCATTTGGAGCTCAAGTAGGTTATGTCTATGACGGCATCTTCAAGAGCCAGGCAGAAATAGACAACCACGCAGCGCAGGATGGCGCAGCCTTGGGACGTATGCGCTGGAAAGATCTCAACGGTGACAATGTCATCAATGAGAAAGACCAGGAGTGGATATACTCGCCTGTGCCCGACTTTACATGGGGTCTGAACATTTACCTGCAATACAAGAATTTCGATTTCACGATGTTTTGGCAGGGCGTACAGGGTGTTGATGTCATCAGCGACCTGAAGAAAGAAACCGACCTCTGGAGCGGTCTTAACATCTCGAACCTGAATAAAGGCCAGCGCCTGCTCGATGCATGGAGCCCGACAAACATGGGTTCAAATATCCCCGCCATCAGCACGATGGACAACAACAACGAGAAACGTGTCAGCAGTTATTTCGTCGAGAACGGCTCCTATGCCAAGTTGCGCACCATCCAATTAGGTTACAACTTCCCCGAGTCGATTACCTCGAAACTCTATATGCAGCGCCTGCGCTTGTATGTGTCGGCACAAAACCTGCTGACTATCAAGTCGAATAAATTCACAGGTGTAGATCCTGAGAATGCCAACTTCGGTTATCCTATTCCGCTTAACATCACTTTCGGAATCAATGTTTCTTTCTAAGACAACGAATTTCACGAATATAATAACATTTGCAGTTATGAAAACGATATATAGAACAATCTGTGCAATTTGTGCAATCTGTGGTCTGATGTCCTGCTCTGACTTTCTCGATGAACACACCCCGCAGGGCACACTCAGCGACGAGCAGGTAAAGACCTCTGAGAATGCTGAGGCCATGGCCATCTCGGCCTATGCCATTTTCACCTCGTCAGAGGATATCAACTCTTCATACTCCATGTGGAATTTCGACGTACGCTCTGACGACGCCTACAAAGGCGGCTCTGGCACCAGCGACGGCGACGTCTTCCATCAGTTAGAAGTGCAACAGGGTGTGCTTACCACCAACTGGAACATTAATGACATGTGGGTACGTCTCTACAACTCTATCTCGCGTGTGAACAGTGCCATCGCCCTACTCAACGAGAGCGATTACGCCCTGAAAGAGCAGCGCTTGGCCGAGATGAAATTCCTGCGTGCCTATGCACATTTCCTGCTGAAACGCCTTTACAAGAATATTCCGTTCGTTGTCAACGAGAATCTGACATATGATGAATACAACGAATTGTCGAACCACACATACACCAACGACGAGGGCTGGCAACTCATTATCGACGACCTGATGGAGGCATACAACACTTTGCCCGCGACACAAGCCGAAAAGGGCCGCCCCACCAAAGCCTCTGCTGCCGCTTTCTTGGCTAAGGTATATCTTTATAAGGCCTACCATCAAGACGACGCTAACAGCAACAAGGTGACCAGCATCAACGAACAGGATTTGCAGAAGGTCATCGAGTTTACCAACCCCGCACTCTACTCCAACTACGGTCTGGAGGAAGACATTCATAATAACTTCCGTCCTGAGGAGCAGTACGAGAACGGTTGTGAGAGTCTCTGGGCCATTCAATACTCACGCAATGACGGTTCCACCTATGGTAACCTGAACTGGAGTTACGGCCTCATCCCGCCAAACATCCCTGGAGCCACTGACGGCGGCTGCGACTTCTACAAGCCCTCACAGAACCTGGTCAACGCGTACCGTACCGGTGCCGACGGTCTACCCCTTATCGACACTTTCAATCAGAAAGACTACGACAAGTCTGTCGACAATGCCGACCCGCGCCTCTTCCTCACCATTGGCATCCCCGGACTGCCTTATATGTTCAATAAGAAATACATGATGGAGGAGACCAGCATTTGGAGCCGTTCCAACGGACTCTACGGATACAATGTCTCACTGAAGCACAACGTTGACCCAGCACTCATCGACCAGTACCTCATCAAGGGTTCCTATTGGGCATCAAGCATGAACCGCATCGTTTTCCGCTATGCTGACGTGCTCTTGGAGCGCGCTGAGGCCTACGCTCAACTGGGTCAGACCGACGAAGCCATCAAACTGGTGAACCAGGTGCGCACACGTGCCGCCCAGAGCACACAGATGATTGGCAACTATCCCTCTCTCTATGGTGTGAAGTTCTACATCACCAATTACAAAGGCTCTTACTCTAAGGAGGATGCCATCAAGATTGTGAAGATGGAGCGCCGACTGGAACTGGGTATGGAGTCTGAGCGATTCTTCGACCTCGTCCGCTGGGGCGATGCCGCCACTGTGCTCAACAAGTATTACGCAGAAGAGATTCCCCACTGCGCCATCTACAGCAGTGCCCACTTCACAGCCAACAAGGACGAATACCTGC
>CAMJAO010000039.1 GCA_946403615.1 uncultured Prevotellaceae bacterium | reverse complement strand
TGTGGGCTTGACATGGATGTCGCTGTATTCAAATTGCGCATAAGAGAGTCCATAGCCAAAGGGGTAAGCGACATCCACATTTTTGCTGTCATACCACCGATAACCGACCAGACCGTCTTCGGCATATTCGGCGATGAGTTGCTGTCGGCGCTCGTTGCTCTGGTTATTAACCAATCCCACGAAGATGTCTCCCTGATTGTTGTTTTCAATGTTCTGCGGATAGGAATGGGTGGCGTATGCGGGCACGTCTTCCAAGCGTTTGGGCCATGTCATAGGCAGTTTTCCCGATGGCGACACTTGTCCGGTCAGCACCTCTGCCAATGCCTGACCGCCCATCGATCCGTTGAACCACGATGCCAACAAGGCACCCGACACCTGACTGACAGTAGAAACATCCACCGGTCCGCCCGACACGATGACCGTTACCATCTTGGAGTTCGCTTTTGCCAAAGCCTCAGCCAGTTGGTCTTGACCTGAGGGCAATGTGATACTTTTACGGTCTGAGCCCTCGGTCTCCACTTCGCGGTTGTCGCCTGCGAAATAGATGACCAAGTCGGCTTGCTTGGCTACCTTCACCGCCTCGTCCACGAGTCGTTGGTCAGCGTCATGTACGGGATTCTCACGCTTGTTGCGGCTATTGCGGTCAAAGCTCTTGTAACCCTGCGCATAAGTGATTTTCACCTTGTTTCCCAGTGCTTTCTGCAAACCTTCAAGGGGTGTTATCTCACAACGGGTCTTAACGCCTGCTCCCACACCGCCTAAAGCCATCTTTGTGACGGCATTCTCGCCGATAACGGCGATGGTACGGGTGCGCTTGGGATTAATTGGCAGCAAACCGTCGTTCTTGAGCAGCACGATGGAGCGGCGTGCCACTTCCAGTGCTATTTGCATTTCATGAGGATTACCCACGGGTTGGCTGTTGGCCTTTTCCTTGGCTATGGGCATGACGTTCAGTCTCACCCGGAGTATTTCCCTGACGCGCTGGTTGATGACCTCCTCGCTCACGATTCCCGCTTTCACGGAATCGAGCAGTGCTTGACCCATATAACGCTGGCCCGGCATCTCCACGTTCATACCCGCTGTCACTGCATCGACAGTGGAGTGGACACCGCCCCAGTCGCTGATGACCATACCCGGGAATCCCCATTGCTTTCGCAGGATGGTATTGAGCAGATGCTCATTTTCCGAGCACCACCGCCCGTTCACTTTATTGTATGCCGCCATCACGCCCCATGCGTCTGCCTCGCGGATAGCCATCTCAAAGGGACGCAGATAAATCTCGTGCATGGCGCGGTCGGATATCCGCACATCCACGAATCCACGGTAATCTTCCTGATTGTTCAGGGCATAGTGCTTCAGACACACCGCAGTGCCGTCAATCTGTGCTCCGCGTGTGTATGCCACGGCCAGTGCGCCACTGAGCAACGGGTCTTCACTCAGATACTCGTAGGTGCGTCCGCCGGTGGGGATGCGCTGTATGTTGATGGCTGGTCCTAAAATCATGTCCTTGCCTCGCAACCTCGCCTCATGCCTCATGCCTCTGCCGTAAGCGTATGCCCATTCGGTGCTCCATGTGGCAGCCAGTGCCGACCCCGTGGGGAAGAAAGTGGCGGAGTCGGTCGCCAGATGGATAGAATTCCATGAGTGCGGTTCCATCTCCTCGCGGATGCCAAACGGACCGTCGGCATATTCCATGTCGGCGATGCCCAACCGTGGTATGCCTGCCGAGGAGAACATGTTTTTGCCGTGTAGCATGTCGATTTTCTCTTCGAGCGTCATACGCTTGATGATAGATTCTATTTCCGGCTCATATTGTGTCAGCCTCGATGTGTAGGGCTGTGCCTGTGCGTTTATTGCCACTGCGACGAAGGCAACGGCTGCGAATAATCTTATTCTGAAGGATTTCATATTTGTGTAGGTGGAGAGTAATAGGGTGGTGTGAAAAGATGAAGCCAGGTGTGGTCAATATCCCAACCCGACATAACTGTGAGCGGGCAGCGACAGGTTGAACACGGTCTGTCCTTCGGAATAGCCGATGAAACGGTTGCGGCTGAATTGCACCTCCACGGGTTTGAGTTGCTCGCCGGTGAGAAGGTTGCGCAGCGCGCTTACCTTGTCGTTGATGACCACACGCAGATTGACAGCCTCATCGTTGAAATTCTCTATCACCATCGTTTTGTTATCATATGGAAACAAAGCCACTTTTGAGGGACCTTCGAAGTATGCGCCGGTGTCTTTGCTCATAGCCTTGCGTATGACGTTGAGCGCGCCGGCAGGGTAGTCATAGAGATTGCCGAAATCATCGGGAATGGTGAGCACGAAAAGAATGCCTTTGGAATAGGTGTCGCGCAACAAGATAGGATAGCCCGATACGCCACCTGTAAGCGGCCGGCCGGCACTGACAACCTCCCATGCATCGTTTGTGAAGTATTTCACTTGTGGGATGATAAACTCACGTTCAGACTTGCCTAACCATCCGAAATCGTTGACGATGGCTTTCAGGTCGCCACAATAGAGTTCGCAGACGTCGGCCAGCGGTTCGCGGATGGCTTTTAGCAGTCCTGTCGTGATGATGACATCGCCCCCGTTTTTCAATTGCCGTTTGATTTTCTCCACGATTTGCGGGTCTTTGGCGGCTTGCTCGGTGAGTAATATCTGTTTTTTGCCCTCTTTCCATTGCGGATGCATGTCCATCGGCAGGCCAATCATACCCAAGTAGTTTTGCAGGAAGTCCTCACCCGACGAGTGATACGGCTTGTATGAAACCAGTCCGACGGGATTGCCCAATTTGCCCACCAGTTGGTCGGTCTGGTGGAGGGTAACATTGGCGAAACGTGCCATGGTGGTCGGTGTGATGGTTTTTCCGTTTTTGGTAAAAGGAGCAGTCATGTCATCATATCGGAAACTGTTTCCGCCCTTGTCTTGCCATGGCGCACGCATATTGGGCGTGATTTTCACCTCAGCCAGTTGCATGTAGTTCCACAGGATGATTTCAGGCGTGCGGGCAAGCATGGTCAGATGGAGTTGCTCGGCATAGCGGTCCATGCTCATGTGTATGCCTCCGGCATCGACCCAGCCGCCATAGTTGCGTCCCGGAGCGATGTTTTCGAAATAGCGGATGATGTTATAGCTCAGATAGTTTTGCAGGTGTTGGGCAGATGCGGGGTCGCGTGTCTCCGTTCCGGTCCATAATCCGTCGAAATAGGCTGGCTCTTCCTCCAGATTGAATCCCAGTCCGTGGAAATGGTCATACCAGTTGGGGTATTTGATGATAACCTTTACCTTGGGATTGACGGCTTTGGCGGGGTTCACCACCAGTTCGCGTCCGGCGTCGGCCATGAGGCGCAAACGGTATTCAGTCCAACTCTTATTGCCTTTGGCGGCTATCTCGTCATCATTTTTCAGGTCGATGAAGAAAAAGTCATCGAGGATGAAATCATCGAAGTGCTTGGCTGTGAATTCCGAGATTTCTTTCACCTGCTGCCGCTCGTTCTCACGCGCATAACTGTAAGTCTCGAAATCTGTCGGTTCTGAGCGTGTGAAGGTGATGCCGCCACCCACTTCCAATCCTTTGGAGAGGAAAAATTTTTTGACTTTCAAAAGCGTTTTTTCAGGCACGGTAAATGCGTCGCGGTGCGTCTCGAGGTAAATCTTGTCAAGGTCAACCTGACTGCTCACGGTCTCCCAAGTACTCTTGAGAAACTTCTCATCGTCCATCCGTGCCACGTCTTGGGCTCGGATATAGGTTGATACCTTGAAGTGTTGGTACTTGCCCGCAGTCATTTGGCAGGGCATCAGCGGTAAAATTACCGCCAACAGGATGGTCCTGAGAATGTTGTTTTTCATATGATAGTGCTCTTTTGCTGGTTTCTGTGCTTTCTCAAATATTCTGACGGGGTTTCACCGTACATGATTTTGAAGTAGTGGCCAAATTGCTTCGCAGAAAATCCCACCATGTCTGCTACCTCGGAAATATTGGTCTTTCCTTGTTCCATTAGACTCTTGCCGCGTTTCAGTTTGATAATCCGTATCAACTCCAGCGGTGATTTTCCGGTGATAGCCATGAGTTTCTTGTAAAGATGCCCTCGTGTCATGCCCACATCGCTGCTGAGTTGTACCACCGAGTAGTCCTGGTCTTGGATGTTTTCCTCGATGTGTGAGATGACGTTGCTGATGAGTTCTTCATCCAGTGAACTCACCGTTATCTCGCTCGGCTTGATCTCAATGCCCGTGGCCACACTCTGACGCACATCTTGCGACCATTCTAGTATTTTCTTGATGCGCAGCCGTAATACCGACAGACTGTAAGGCTTGGTGATATAGTCTGCCACGCCTTCTTCCAGTCCTGCCACGATGCTCTCCTCACTGCTCTTGGCCGTGAGCAGAATGAAGGGGATGTGAGAGTAATTGATGTTGTTCTTCACTTGCCTGAAGAACTCTATGCCGTCCATCACCGGCATCATCACGTCGCTGACAACGATGCAAATATTCTCATTCTTCCCCAGTTGGTCTAATCCCTCTTTGCCGTTGGCTGCCGTGAGCACGTCAAACTCGTCGGCAAGGCTTCGTTGCAGGAACTCGCGAGCATCCGTATTGTCATCAACCACCAGGATGAGCGGTTTTTCCTGCACTTCATTGTCGCTGATGGTCGCCTCGACAGCGGTGTCGCTATCGTCGATGGACAAATTCGCTATCTCGCCGTCGGTTTTTTCCACGACGGGTATGGTCACGGTGAAGACAGTGCCTTTGGGAAGGTTGTCTTTTACGGTGACGCTGCCGCCCATCATGTCAACGTATTGCTTGACGATGTGCAGACCGATACCGCTTCCCTCTTGTTCCTGTCCGTGCGTCTCTTGCACGAAACGGTCAAAGATATGGTTCTTGTCGTGTACACCGATACCCGTGTCGGCCACACTGAGTACCACCTGCCGTTGGCTGCCTTCCTCTTGAATGTCGAGAGACAGTGTCACGCTGCCCTTGTCGGTATTGTATTTGTAGGCATTGGAAAGCAGGTTGGTGATGATACGCCGCAGCTTATTCTCGTCGAAATTGATTTCTATGGGCGAGGATGGCAGTTTCAAAGCCATCTTGATTTGTTTTGGCGGGGCAAAGAAAGCGAATCCCTGGGCTGTCTGTCTGACGAAACCCACGATGTCGCCATGGCGGAGATTCAGCGTCTCTTTACCCACATCCAGACGGCGGAAATCGAGCAGTTCCAACACAAGGTCATACAACTGACGTGCGTTGCGCCATGCCACATCCACTTCGGTACGGACATTAGCGGGCAGGTCGGTCTCGCGAATTTTCTCCAACGGAGCGACCACCAATGTCAACGGGGTTTTCAGATCGTGACTGATATTGGTGAAAAACCTGATTTTCTCTTCTTCCATCTCATATTTCTCCAGGTTCATCTCCAAACGCTTGATGGCCAGTTCGCGCTTCTGCCTGTATCTTAAAATACGAGTGATGAGATATCCTGCGGCAAGGAGGGCGAGGATGTAGAAGATGATGGCTGGCGTAGATAACCACCAAGGCGGCAGCATCCTGAAAGCCAATTCGGCCGGTTCGCTCTCCATCAGACCGGGCAATACCGCTTTTACTTGCAACACATGATACCCTGGGCTGAGCGAAGCGAAATAAAGAATGTTATTGGGGGCTCTCATCCATTTCTCTTCACCCTCGAAACGGTAGAAGTATTGAATCTTCTGACTGATTACAGGGGCCATGGCCGATACAGACAGTCCAAGGCGGTCATTGTGACTGATGGTGTGGTCGGTCAGAAAATCAGGAATATTAACGCCGTTGACTCTGAATTCCGTAAATTCCACATGTAGTTTCGGATAGAGAGCGACGATGTCTTCGTCGGGTATGCTCACATATCCGGAATAGCAACCCAATAACACCTCGTTATTGGGTGTGATGCTGGCTGCATCATTGGAAAAGACAATGTTGTGAAGTCCGTCACTGTCATGAAACGGATAACAGTTGTAGGATGATGCTCCATTACCGTCATTTTTGACAGTGATGCAGGTCAGTCCGTTGTCGGTACTTGCCCATACACGGTCGCCGATATTGGCCAAAGCCCTGACGGAGTTGTGCGACATACCCTGTTCGGTGGTCAGATGCTTGATGGAGCCGTCTTTCTGGTTGTAGACCCAAAGGCCGTCTCTGCAACCTATCCAGAGCAGATTTTTTCGGCATACCATCAGCGATGACACATACGACCCTTTCAATTGGTCGAGTGCCGCTATTGTCAAGAAACGGTTTTCTCCGGCGTGATAGGCGCTCACACCTGTTGATGTGCCTATATATATAATGTCGCGCAGCGAATCACAAGCTAGGCAGATGGTGCCGTTATAGATGAGCGCAGAATTGTCTGAGGTGTAATTGACGATAGAGCCGTTGTTGCTGATCTTGACCACGCCCCTGTCAACCGTGGCCACCCATAGGTTACCGTGTGTGTCGGTAGTCAATGATTTGACATATTTCAGCACGGACGATTCTGGGTAGAGTGGGGCGAACCTTGCTCCGTCAAACTTGGCGAGACCGTTTCCGTAGGTGCCTGTGATGACTGTTCCGTTGGCATCCATCGTAAGCGAAGTGACGATGTCTGAAGGAATTTGATGATTGATGGCTGCGAAATAAGTGGTGTTGCCAGAGGGTTGGCGTCTCATGATGCCGCTGCCGTCAAATCCTATCCAGAGATTACCTTGACGGTCTTGGAGCAGCGAACTCACGTCTTCGTGGTCACCGGTTGAGATGAGGTTGAATTCAGGACGGTTCATATCGGCGAAGGCGGCTCCCAGTTTTGCCGAACCCACCCACATGGTGTTGTTGTCGTCGAGGTAGAAACAGGATATATGTCCGCTCTTGGGCATGAACGGATTGATATTGGTCATACGGCCTGATGTCACAAGTCCTCCGCCTTGTCTCTCAAAGACGAAGATACCGGCAATGCCCGTACCTATCCAAAGGTTACCGTTGTTGTCCTCTGTGATGGCGTTCACAAACACATTGCCCATCTGTTTCAATTCTGTCGGTTGGCGCCATTGCCGGGTTTTGAGTGAAAGTATCCACTGGGTGCCTGCGGCGGAGTGTGAGTCATAAATCCAAAGGTTCATGTCATTGTCAAGATACACACGTTTGTCGCGGCTGTAAGTGGTGGTGGGCGATTGGGCGATGAAGATAAGTTTACGTTCTTTTTGCGCCACCTCATAGACTTCGTTGTCTGAGGTGACTACCGCCACATACCCGTTTCTTGCCACAATATGCGTAATAGGCGACTTGCTGTAAATGGAGATATGCAATGCTTTGTGTTGTGAATAGTCGTAATGATATAACCCGCTCTCGGTCGTGGCCCACAAGTTGTGACGGTCGTCCACATAGAAGTTTTTCATGGTGCCTTGCACCCCCAGTTTTGACAATTTGGCCGCACCGTCTTTCTGCCATTTGTTTATCTTGCGCGAGTAGGTATATAGTTCGCCTGAACACAGCATCCATAAGGTGCTGTCGGCGGTTTCCCTGACAAACGTCACATCGTTGTCGTGACCTCCTATTTCCTGTGGCATATAGTTGTAGATACGATATCCGTCATAACGGCTCAGACCGTTGATGGTGGAGAACCATATATAACCGTAACTGTCGCTGGAGATATCTCTCACGAAATTGTCAGACAAACCGCCTTTCACATCTACCGTACGGAAAAAGAAATTCGAGGCTGCGCATGTCATAAAAGGTGCCATCAGCAGCCAAAATGTCATTTTGAGTATCTTTCTCATCTTTTTTGTGGATTGCTTTACAAAAATAACAAATAATTGCCATTTTATCAGAATTTGTCCTTTTTTTCTCTTGCCGCGATAATGCTTTTTAACGTTTATCGGCCGTAATGTATCAATTGGTGTCCGATATGTATCAAGGATACAAAACGGACTAAATACAATACGGAACAAATTCCCCATGTCACATTTTTGTAGTTCTTTTGCAACTGAAATTAAAAAAAGACGCAACTGATACAAAATAGAGTCAATCAACGAATCCTTAGAACGGGTTTCAAAGATAAATTTCTCGTAAGTAATCCTTTCATAACGATAAGATAATAGAAATAAACTGATAGATATTCCGGATAAGAAGATAGCGTAGAACTCTCATGTTGAATAGCTGGTAAATGATGAAGCCACGATACATTTTGCGGACGAATTAATGTCAATGACATATTCGACAACACAAAAAATCAACATATATCTGTCCAAAAATTGTATGCGTGAAATCTCTACAACCTCCTCGTTCCGATAATGATTTCGGCCAATGTGGCAGGATTCGACAGCGAAGCGATACTACCTCAAAAGACTTGAAACTGTGTGATGGTGTTAAATAAATCATTGATTGCGCAGGATCATAGTATATATAGAATATAGTAAGTTACGACGGACAAGATTGCATTTACTGCCGTTCCAAGTGGTTTGGCGCGACAGACAACGTTTTCCAAGACATATATATAATAGTTGTGGTGTCCGTACCCATAGACCGACAACCACAGTCCGTCAAAAGGGAGTACCCGCCCGCCATCTTTTAGGGATGGTTGTTAGTTGACAATGTCGAGGCAATGCAGCCCGACTATGATTAGATGAGTCCACGTATGGTGTGAGATACACCGGATGGATGCCCAGAGTTGGAATCTGAGCCGATGCCTAAGAATAGTAATTGCGAATTTTCTACGGGCAAGGCGCGGATTCCAGCACATGGGAAAAAGAGATGAAATGGAAATTCCGATAAACCAAAAACTAGAATAATTCGACTTGATTACATTTGTTATATTTAGCAAATTACAATGTTTTTTTAGGTCTCTGATTTTATCAATTGATTTGTGATGAATCGTAATTGATAAAAACCAGTAAGAATGGTCGGGGCATGGCTTAAGTGTCATGCCCCTTTATTAAAAACTTAAACACGATGAAACAACGCTTTTTTTCGATGATTGTCTTTGCCGCTTGGGGACTGGTCGTCTCGGCACAACAGTTTTCTCTCTCTGATAAAGGATATTTCAAGAGTGGAGGCGTAGATGTGATGGTTTTCGACGATATATATCCGGAAGGACACCAAGGCGGTGTGAGCCTGATTATGCATGGCAACCGCATCGCCACCAACGGCGACCTGCGGCTGGAACCCACACCGGGTCAATGGCAACCCGTTCCCAAACAGAAAGAGCGCAACGTAGAGGGACAGGCTATCGTCACTCGTCTTTGTTATCCTGACTCCTCGCGCCATATGACGGGTTTTAATCCGACAATATATCCCGACCTGATAATGAATTACACTGTTAGGGTGGAACCACAGGGAGAGGGGATTCTCGTCACTGTTGACCTCGATAAACCGTTGCCGGATAATGCTGTCGGCAAAGTAGGATTCAACTTGGAACTGTTCCCGGGTTTACTCTTCGGAAAGCCATGGTTGATGGACCGTCAGACGGGCATCTTCCCTCAACAGCCCAACAGCCCTGTCATGCAGCGCCAGCCCAATCATCTGATGGCAAGTGATTATCGGCCTGCAGGACATCCTTTGGCCGATTTGGACCGCTTGGTGGGCGAGGGCTATTCCCCCATGGCGGCTGATGATATCGTGGCGCTGCCTTATTGTGATGGACAGTCGTTTACCGCGTGTCCTGACGACCCAATGCTCCGCTTCACCGTAGAATCGAAGTCGGGAAAAATGAGCCTTTATGACGGACGTATGAACCACAACAACGGATGGTTCGTGTTGCGCGAGGAGATACAGGCCGGCACTGCCAAACGGGCTGTGCAATGGCTTATTACACCCAATGTGGTGAGAGGATGGATGCGTGATCCTGTGGTGCAGGTGTCGCAAGTGGGTTATCATCCCAAACAACAGAAAACTGCCGTAATTGAATTAGACGCTAATGACACTTCATCAGGGGTTGTCCGATTGCTGAAGATAACGGCTCAAGGTCAGCAGACTGTACGCGAATTGCCCGTGGCAGAGTGGGGGCGTTTCCTGCGTTACCGTTACTTGCAAGCCGATTTCAGCCAAGTCACCGAATCTGGGCTTTATCAGATTGAGTATGGAAAGTCGCAATCGGCGGTGTTCCGTATCGCAGAGGATGTCTATCAGCGTGGCGTTTGGCAACCGGTAGTGGAGTATTTCCTGCCTGTGCAGATGTGTCATATGAGAGTGAATGAGAAATACCGCGTGTGGCACGATGCCTGCCATATGGACGACGCGCTGATGGCTCCCGTTGGCAATCACATTGACGGATATGTTCAGCAACCGGGCATCTCGCCTTTCGCATCCTTACAGAAAGTGCCCGATGTGAATATCGGTGGATGGCACGATGCTGGTGATTATGATTTGCGCGTTGAGTCGCAGGCGGGTGAGTCGTTCATCCTGACCATGGCTTACGAGGCATTCCGTCCCGAACTCGACGTTACGGCTATCGACCAGCAACGACATGTCACGGAGATTCATCAACCCGACGGGCGAAACGATATCCTACAGCAAATCGAAAATGGCGCGCTGACCGTGGTGGCTTCTTATCGTGCGTTGGGACGACTCTATCGGGGCATCATCTGTCCGACGGTACGTCAATATGTGTTGCTGGGCGATGCCGCTGCCATGACTGACCGCCAGTCGGGCAATGAGGATGACCGATGGATCTTCACGGAAGATAATCCGGGGCGGGAGATGAGCACTGCGGCTCAGTTGGCAGCCATAGCGCGTCCGATGAAAGGTTTCAATGACGTCCTCTCAGAGTCTTGCCTGAATATCGCTCAGACCATCTTTGACAGGAATGATGATCCGCGGGTTGCCGGAGCGAAAGTGCATGCTGCGGTGGAACTCTATCTCACCACGCGACAGGAGAAATATCTGGACTATCTCATCCGACAGAAGGATTATATCGTCACTCATCTGAACGAAGTAGGATGGCATATGGCACGGATTGACCAGATGCTGCGTGCATCAGACAACCGTAAAGCCATAGCATTGGCTCAAGAAGTAGAAAAGTCAATGCCCGCACTGGCTCAGAAGATTGATGCTCAAACGAAAGAGACACCTTACGGTGTTCCCTACCGTCCGCAAATTTGGGGAGCAGGCTGGGATATCCAGAGCTTTGCTTTCCGTCATTATTTCCTCGCAAAGACCTATCCGAAAGTGTTCTCCATGGCTCCTGTGTGGAATGCCCTTCATTTTGTGCTGGGATGTCATCCGGGTACGAATACCGCCTCGTTTGCCTCGGGTGTGGGCGCGTCATCGGCTACTGTGGCTTATGGTGCCAACCGAGCCGACTGGAGTTATATTCCCGGAGGTGTGGTTTCGGGTACGGCTCTCATACGTCCTGATTTTCCCGAACTGCTCCGTTTTCCGTTCCTTTGGCAACAGACGGAGTATTGTCTGGGAGGAGCATCCTCACACTATATGTTCCTCGCCCTCGCAGCTGCATGTGAGTGGTAAATCAAAGGCATTATCCCTACTACATGGGAAAAACGTGAAATACGTTGTCCTGTCTTGAATTCGTCGAATTAGAATCATTCGTAGTCAATAAATCAGGACGAATCGTTGTC
>CAMJAO010000038.1 GCA_946403615.1 uncultured Prevotellaceae bacterium | reverse complement strand
AGAACTGCCCGAGCAGCCTTTGACCTTTGAGGTGAACACCGCCGACTACACCATTCAGGTGTCTTATCAAAACGGTGTCTATCATTTCACCGGCGTTGACGCTCAGGACTATCCGATGACTCAACCTTTGTCTGATGAGAGCACCATTGTGACGATGGACAGTACCGTGCTTTATAACAATATTAACCGCTCATTGTTTGCAACGGCTCAAGAGGAGTTGCACCCCGTGATGAACGGTATCTATTTCGACATGAACGAAGAATGTGTTTCTATCGTTGCCACCGACGGTAAGAAATTGGTTCGCAATAAGAACTTCACGGTGAAGGTGGAGACACCCTCGTCATTCATTCTTCCCAAGAAACCCGCTACACTGCTGAAGAACGTGCTGACCAAAGAGTCGGGCGAGGTCATCATTAAGTTTGACTCACGCAGCGCAGTCATCAGTTTCCCCGGCGGAGTGTTGATATGCCGCTTGCTCGACGGACGTTATCCGAAATACAACTCTGTGATACCCAAGAACAACCCGAACCAGTTGACCGTAGACCGTCGCATTTTGCTGAGTGCCCTGCGCCGCGTGCTTCCCTTTGCCAGCGAGAGCAGCCAGTTGGTACGTCTGCACACGGAGATTGGCAAGTTGGAAGTGTCATCAGAGGACATCGACTTCTCAACCAGTGCGAAGGAAAACATCACATGTGAATACGTAGGCATCCCGATGAGCATCGGTTTCAAAGGCAGCAGCCTGACTGATATTCTTGGCAGTTTAGAGAGCGACGAGGTAGTAATCGAGCTGGCAGACCCGAGCCGTGCCGGTGTCGTCGTTCCTGCCGTTCAGCCCGAGAATGAAGAAGTGCTGATGTTGATTATGCCCGTATTACTCAACGACTAAAGACCGTTAGTGATGAAATTACAGTTGAGCAAACCGCTCATTGTCTTTGACTTAGAAACCACAGGGCTTGACCTGGTAAAAGACCACATCATCCAGATAGCCTACGTAAAGGTCTATCCCGACGGACGCGAGGAGCACCGCTCTTATCTGGTAAATCCCGGAAAGCCCATCTCTGCCGAGATAACACGGTTGACAGGCATCAGCGACGCCGACGTGAAAGACGCACCGTCGTTTGCCGCCCTATCGAAAACCCTCCAAGAGGATTTCCGAGGCTGTGATTTCGCGGGATTCAACTCCAACCATTTCGACATCCCGATGCTGGCAGAGGAACTGTTGCGCTCGGGGGCGGATTTCGATTTCAGCAAGAGCCGTCTGATTGACGTACAGACCATTTTCCACCGTATGGAACCGCGCAATCTGAGCGCCGCATATAAGTTTTACTGTCATCGGTCGATGGAGGAAGACTTTGAGGCGCACCGTGCCGACCAAGACGCCGAAGCCACCTACCGGGTGCTGTTGGGGCAATTGGAGATGTACAGCGGTGATGAGGTAGCTGCAGAGGCTGACATTAACGAATACGCGAAGAAACGCCAGATACCCAATGACATGGATGTGCTGTGCCGTTTCTCGAAGACGAATGACAATGTGGATTTCGCCGGCCGTATTGTTTGGAAACCCGTATTAGGAAAAGACGGGCAACCGCTGAAGGACGCGGACGGCAACCCGATGCGTCAGGAAGTATTCAATTTCGGAAAATATAAAGGATGGTCCGTGACAGACGTGCTGCACCGTGACCCGGGATATTACAGTTGGATGATGAACGGAGACTTCACATATGACACCAAACAAGTGCTGACACGCATCCGTCTGAAAGATTTCAACGGGAAATAAAAACTGTAGCAAAGACTTATTTAGAGGACTCAAAAAACATGTTAGAGGGAAAGAAAATAGTATTGGGCATTACGGGCAGCATCGCCGCGTATAAATCTTGCCTCATCATCCGCGGGCTTATTAAACGCGGTGCCGAGGTACAAGTGGTGATTACGCCCGCCGGAAAGGAGTTCATCACCCCCATCACGTTATCCGCCCTTACGCATAAGCCCGTGGTGAGCGAGTTTTTCTCGCAACGCGACGGTACATGGAACTCACATGTGGATCTCGGTCTTTGGGCCGACGCCATGCTTATCGCTCCCTGCACAGCCAGCACCTTGGGTAAGATGGCTCATGGTGTGGCCGATAACATGCTGATCACGACGTACCTGTCGATGAAAGCACCAGTTTTTATCGCACCTGCCATGGATTTGGACATGTATGCCCACCCCTCTACTCAACAAAATATGCGCACATTGTCAGGCTACGGCAATCATTTCATTGAGCCAGGCAGCGGTTATCTGGCAAGCGGTCTGGAAGGCAAAGGCCGTATGGCCGAACCAGAAGACATCATCAAGGCGCTGGACCTATTTTTCGATGAGAGCACACCTCAAGAATTAAAAGGCAAGAAGGTGCTTATCACTGCCGGTCCTACCTATGAGAAAATAGACCCCGTCCGATTTATCGGCAATTACTCGAGCGGAAAGATGGGCTATGCACTGGCAGCCGAGTGTGCACGCCGGGGCGCTGACGTCATTTTGGTGAGCGGACCCGTGAACCAACAGACACCAGAACATGTGACCCGCATCGATGTGGAGAGTTGCCGCGAGATGTATGACATCTGTCTGCAACATTTCCCTCAATGCGACGCCGCCATTCTGTGTGCAGCCGTGGCCGATTTTCGTCCTGAGTCCGTAGCCGACCAGAAAATCAAACGCAAAAGCGACGATTTGACATTGAGGCTCATTCCCAATCCCGACATCGCCGCAGCGATAGGAAAGATGAAGACAGCACATCAGGTGATTTGTGGCTTTGCGCTTGAGACTCATGACGAGATGGAAAACGCAGCGCTAAAACTGGAAAAGAAAAATCTGGACTTCATCGTGATGAACAGCCTTCGCAATGAAGGCACTTGTTTCCGCAGTGATGAAAACCAGATTACGATACTGACCCGCAACGGCAAAAAGGAATATTCCAAAAAGCCGAAGAGCGAGGTGGCACGTGATATTATCGACGAATTGAAAAACCATATCTCTCAACATTCATGAAAGCAAGCGAACAAACCATCCAGCAGATAGAACGGATGCTTCGGAAAATTTCCCAAAAATTTCCTTTCACAGAAGATCCCACCGTTCTGACCGACATCCACATTCGAGTCTCGCCCGACAGTGGTGAGTTGTTGGCATTTGACGATGACGACGAAGAGGTGACACGTTGTGTGGTAGAGCAGTGGATAGACAACAAAGAGGACACTTTTTATGATGACGCAGCCGACATCTTGCGCCGCGTGTTAAAACGTCAGCATGAGTTGGTGGACAGTTTAGGCATTCTGCGTCCTTTCAGTTTTGTCATGGAAGATGAGGAGAAAGAGCATCTGGCAGAACTCTATGTGGCCGACGGCGACACCGTCATCTTAGGCGGCGAACTGATGAAGGACCTGGACAAGGACCTCGACGCTTTTATGGAGAAACTGTTTGAGGATTAGAGAATAAGACATGGTAACCATGGGTGCCAAGTGGCAATCATGGGGGATTTAAAAATCATCAGGAGGCCGAAACCGGTCTCCTGATGATTTTTGCAAGGTTGATGAAGCCTTTATAACTTTACTTTTTTTACTACGCCTTTGCTCTCGTTGCTCATGCGGTCGAGAGCAGTGATGACATAGACAAATTTCCGTTTTCCTCCGTTATAAGGCAATTTGTAGAATGTGTTGTTAGTGATAGCCACGATTTTACCAGGATTGGCCAAATCAACTTTCTCGTTTTCCTCAAACCGATAGATGACATATTTATAAGGCTCATTTTTCCAGCCATGGCCTGAGGGGGCAGTCCAGAAGAGCACATAATCCTGATTGACCCAGATGTCCTTCACTTTCTTAGGATGTCCGGGAGCATCGCTATCGATAAAGGGCATGAGAGGTTGCAGGGCAGGCATACGCCAATAAGCGTCGCGCAACACACGACCATAATTGCCCACATTATCAACAGCCGCCTTGGCATACCACAGCACCATACCATTAACATGAGGCGACTGTTTACGCAGTTTGTATTTCGCCGTAATCTGGTTGATTTGGGGATTATTGGGATCAGCGTGTTTGGCCGTGCGTTCCACATCCTCACCGATGTAAAGGGGACGGTTTCCAGCATTGGCATCCCACCAATGTATCAAGGTCTCATAATCGGCTGATTTATGCCCTATTTCCCAATACAACTGAGGTACGCAATAGTCAATCCATCCTTTGTTTACCCAAAGGAGGACATCCGCATAGAGGTCGTCATAATTCTGCAATCCTGAAGTATTGCTCCCCCTTGCATCACTGCGTCTGTTGCGGTAGATGCCAAATGGAGACACACCGAATTTGACGTAGGGTTTGCGTTTGTGAATGGTCTGCTCGAGTTGTTGGATGAAAAGATTGACATTCTCGCGGCGCCAATCGTTTTTATTGGCGATGTTCTTTGAGTTGTTTGACCTGAACTCACGGTCATCGGGAATAGCCTGTCCACTCACAGGATATGGATAGAAATAATCGTCGATATGCAGTCCATCTATGTCATAGCGGCTGACGATATCATCAACGACCTTGCAGATGTAATCTCTGTTTTCAGGAATGCCCGGATTGAGAATGTATTGTCCGTCATAAGGGAAGACGAGGTCGGGACGGCGTTGAGCGATATGATTTGAAGCGAGTTCATTGGTTGTCTTCGTTTTCGCGCGGTATGGATTGATCCACGCATGCAGTTCCATGCCTCTGTGATGACATTGCTCTATCATCCATTTCAGAGGGTCCCAATAAGGAGAGGGAGCCACTCCCTGGCGACCAGTAAGGAATCTGCTCCATGGCTCGATGTTGCTGGCGTAGAGAGCGTCGCACTCAGGCCGAACTTGGAAGATGATGGCATTGCATCCGTCGCGCTGCAATTCATCAAGCTGGCTGCTCAATGTGTTCTGCATCTGTTGTGTTGACATACCGAGGAACTGTCCGTTGACACATTGAATCCACGCCCCACGGAACTCTCTCTTAGCGGGCGAAGACTGTGTGGCAACAAGTTGTTCACTTTTACAGGACGAGAGCATTAACCCTGCAATCGCGCAAAAAAGGATGACGGTCTTTCTCATGTAATAAATATAGTATGATTTCGGCTGCGAAGATACGAAAAAAAAAGGACATCTCTCGCATGTCAAGGTAAAAAAATCGGCTCCCCTAAAACAGGAGAGCCGAAATATGTGATTATCCAATCAACTGATTACATGAAGATGTAACGGTTGTCGGTGAGTTTCGCATCACGCATGAGTTCGTCAAGCAACATATTGTGCATGATGTTGAGGTTTCTCTGAGCGGCACGCTCTTTGTATTGTTTCTCATCATATGCACCTTCGAGCGTACGCTGTTCGAGCACCTGATAGAAATAAACACCATTCTTACCCTTCACTGGAGCCTTGTTGAATCCAGTCTTGCTTGCTGCAATAGCACCAGCGAGTTTGGGTTCCTGGTTGTAGTTGGCAAATGAAACATGCTGTACGGTATCGAGACGGCAAGCAACTGCGGTGACAGCCTTGGCTGCATCGATAGAGTTGACATTCTTCACAGCCTCGAGAATCTTCTCAGCCTTTTTGTCATTGAGTGCCTCCTGTTTGACAACCTCATTCACATTGGCATCGGTCAGAGGTTTGTAACCCTTGTCATAGATACCAGTCAGCAAAACTGCCATGAGCATGTCCTGGTTGGGACCGCAGGTGAAGGGATCTGAGAGGTCACCCTCCTGACGGTCGCTGTTGAAGAACCAACGGAGAGCCTCTTTGGTGTTGGGCACGTTAGCGATACCACTGACAGAAGTGTCAATGCCGGGGATGTCCATCAACTGATACTGCTTGGCAGGAGCATTCTTCTCAAGCGCTTCGAGTGTGCGGTTGTCAGCGAGGAACTGTCTGAGGTCGTTGGTAATCTGACGTGAAGTCTCGTCGGAATAGTCGATAGAGCGCTTGATTTGCGCAACAACATATTTCTGTACGGGCTTTTTGGTGTCAAGCACTTGAATGAGGAGTTTGTTTCCAGCGAGATCGAGAAGTCTCATCTCATTTTTGCCCATCTCGTTGAGCATGGTAATCATCTTGGCATCGTCGGTGCCGATGTTAGCAGCATGCTCGTAATCACGTGTTACCATCCAATTCTTTTCAGCGGTCTGTCCGTATCTCTTGGCAAGCACCTCGAAGTCTTCACCACCCTGAGCAGCTTTCAGCACACTGTCGGCACGTGTATTAACTTCAGCCTGGTCTTTTCCTGTCACGCCAATCACACGATACTGGATAGAGTCGGGCAATGTGGTTTTAGAAATGACACGAATCACATTGAGTGTATTGTCAGCAGCATCCTCGAAGGGACCTTTCACGGTGTTGACACCGATAGAGTCGACCATATTGGCCACTGCGGGCGAGAATGCGCTCTTTGTGACAGGCACACCTGTGTAAGAGATATTTGACTGATACTGACGAACAATGCTTCCGTAATCAGTAGAATCCATCTCAGAAGCGGCTTTGGTCAGGAGGTCATTAAGTTCTGCACGGTCCTGATCGGAAGCGACTTTTCTAACGAGGATGAACTTACCAGCACGCTGCTCGTTTTGGATTTTGATGAGAGCAGACTCTTTGAGCTCATCGTATTTCTGTTGAAGTTCTGCATCGCTGACTTTCACGTCATTGTCATTGATGGCTTTGTAATCGAATGCAGCGAGGAGCACGTCGCTCTCTTTCTTCTCAGAGTCGAAAGCGAATTTTGCCTCTGCAGGATTCGAAATGGTGCATGCTGTAAGCAAATTGCTGTATTTCTCGAAGAGCATTGTGATTCTCAACTGATGCTCTTTGAAAAGCAGGTATCTGTAAATCTGGTTTGCCTGCTGATTATTGGCCTGTTTTGTCTGATTGACAAGTTGACGATATGCGTTGACATCGAACAGTCCTGTCTGCGGATTATGCACTTGCGGGATGGGGAACTGAGCCAGAACTGGGTGCGAACCCTTTGTCATGACGTCATTGACCTCATCGTCAGTGATAGTCAGACCGAGTTTTTCAGCCTCATTGACGATCAGTTTTTCCTGCATGAAACTGTTCCATGCTGCTTCTCTCAACTGTTCATCTGAGATTTGCTGTCCCTCCATCTTCATGAATTCGACAAATTCCTCAGAATACTTTTGATAGTCTTGTGCATTGATTTTCTCACCTGCGATTACGGCGAGTCTCTGACTTCTTTCCGCCTTTGTGCCCTCGCAGGATTTGAACATGTCTCCGGCGATGAAAGCGAACAAGCCGAGACCTATAATACAAATGAGAATAATGCCTCTTTTTCTAATTGTTCCTAATGCTGCCATTACTTTTTAATATTTTTTATTTTATTGTTTTTACTCTTCAAAAATGTTGTTTTCAAGCGTTTTCAGAGCCTCATTCGCAATCATTTTTCCACTGGAATTTTGCTGATACGCCAAAAAGCGCACAAAATTACGAAGAAAAACGCAAACAAGCGAATTTTTTCGTTGAAAAATGCTCATCAGCGAATCAAATGGTACCAATCATGCGCCAAACACACCAGCCAGCATCATCATATGCTATCATGACAGATGATTACGGATGAATGTGTCACGAAATGACCTTCAGTTTGACGAGTTCAATTTTCGTCATGGTCTTTTTGATGATTTGGAACTCGTATTGTCCGATTTTCACCACCTCGTTGAGTTTCGGGAAACTCTGATATTCATGCAGAATGAGTCCGCCGATGGTCATATACTCGTCGCTCTCGGGGAGTTCGAGATCGAACATTTCGTTGACATTGTCAATCTCCAGTCTGGCCGAGAGCAGATACTCATTTTCAGCCGTTCGTTTGGCCGTGTATTTCTTGCTGTCGTGCTCGTCTTCAATCTCACCGAAGATTTCCTCGACCATGTCTTCGAGAGAAACCAATCCGGCTGTCCCTCCAAACTCATCGACAACGACAGCGAGGCTTTTTTTCTGTTGTAAAAGAATTTTCATGAGTTTCCGAGCCGCCATGGTCTCCGGCACGAAAGGCATTTTCTGAATATGCTCAATCCATTCACTGGCATTTTTGAACATTTCCGACGAATGGATGTATCCGATGACATGGTCGATGTCATCATGGTAGACGATGATTTTCGAGTTACCACTCTCGATAAACTTTTGTTTAAGAGTCTGGCTGTCACAATCATCCGGCACGGCATTGATTTCCGTCCTTGGAATCATGCAGTCGCGCACCTTCGTGTCAGAAAAATCGAGCGCATTCTGGAATATCTTGACTTCGTCGTCGATATCGTCCTCATTTTTTGCATTGTCGATGCTCGACTGCACAAGATAGTCCAAATCGACCTTTGAGAACTCTTCGTCGGTATCTTCTTTTCCCATTTTCACACCCACGAGTCTCAACAATCCCCTTGAGAGCAACGTGGCAAAACGCGATATGGGCCACAAGATGACATAGCAGAGATATGCGGGTATGGCAAAAAAAGTGAGCAGACGGTTAGGGTTGCTTTTGAAGAAGGTTTTAGGCAGGAACTCGCCCGTGAAGAGGATAATCACCGTAGAGAGGATGGTATCGGCCGATACTCTCAACCCGTCGGAAAGTGAACGGAAAAGAGTCGCGTCGAACAGTTGCGCGAACAATATGCCATATATAACGAGGGCGATATTATTGCCCACGAGCATGGTACTGACAAAGTTGTTGGGATGTTTGTAAAACACAGCGAGACACCGCTGCGACAGTCCGTTTTTCTCTTTGTCCATCTCCGCAAGCATCCTGTTGCTTGACACGAAAGCTATCTCCATGCCCGAGAAGAAGCCGGAGAAAATCATTGAGATGATGATGCTGACAATCAGACTGATGCTAACCATGTTACAATTATTCTGGTCTTGTGAGAGGTATGGTCGTGTGTTTACGGTTTGGCCGATACGGTTGTCTGCCCCGACTCATGGCTGAATCGGATTCGTTTTTCGACATGTTTTCCCGCGGCGACTTGTCGATGTCGCCTTTGTCGAACGACCCTTTACTATTCGTTACAGAATATTTGGTCATTTTCTCATCACTCCTGAAGCGGTTGCCTTGCAGTTCACGCTCAGGTGTGTAGAAATGAGAGAATTTGTTGGAATAAATCTCGTGTTTACGCTCGTCCCAGAACAGTTCCTCGCTTTTGAATCTCAATCCGTTTTTTGAGAGAATCCTGACACGTCCATGCAGTTCCCACAACCTGTCATTATCATAATAATAAGCCGTGTCGCACTGGATGTAAGACTCCACATGAAGGGTGAGGTCGAACTGTTCAAGAAACAACCCTTTA
Source organism: uncultured Prevotellaceae bacterium (assembly GCA_946403615.1). Lineage (GTDB taxonomy): Bacteria > Bacteroidota > Bacteroidia > Bacteroidales > Bacteroidaceae > Prevotella. The sequence continues at coordinate 2,361 of CAMJAO010000038.1, read as the reverse complement.
TCGAAGACCCATCTGGAAGGCGTCCTGTTGGGATTCATCTCCCATCTCTCAGCCACGATGCGGTATTTGATGATGCCAGAGTCAGAGATAAGCGTGTTCACCCCATAGGAGACCATCATAGGCACCGAGTCTTGCGGACGTATAGCGGGTGCCGTATGTTCTCTCTCCGGACTGCATGCAACAGTGGTAATCACCGCTGCCAACAATAATAAGATGAACGCGCGTGAATGCCCCATATAGTTTGTATCAGTTCACTTTCCACTTCATGAACCAACGTTCATTGAATGTGAATCCTATATTGATGCGGAAAGTGTTCTCTTTGAGCATGTTGTCTGCAGCATTGCGCACCCACTGCGCACTGATATTCAGTGTAGAGCGGTTGTTCCAACTATTGATAATAGGAATGCCAAAACCCGCAGACACACTGATTTCCTTGGGACCGTCTCTGCCGTCGATATTTAAATAAGGTGTAGCGTATGAAACACCAAAACGATAGTGAATCATTCTGAAATATTTCTTCTTCTCACCTTTTTCGTCGGCACAATAGTCCACACCGAGATTGAATTTCTTTCTGTCGAGGAAATAGTTTGAATTGAGGACAAATTGAGGGCTACCGGCAGTCCCTTGCAATTCGGGATAACCTACGTCAGCCCATTTTTGCAATGTGAAATCGAACCCGACTTTCAGTTTGTCACGATGGTTCCATGCCAGACCTGCTCCGAAGGTGTGAGGGAGTTTGAGCATATTACCGCTCTCAACTTTCGCTGTATCAAGCACAACCGTCTGAGAGTTGGCAGAGATGACCATGCTGGTCAGTTCTTCTTTCAAATCATGCCCTAAGCCATATGTCAAGCCGAGTGTCACCTTGTCATTTTTCGTCACGTTTGTCTGGAATTGCGCGCCGAAATTGAGTGTGAAATTCGTGACGTTGATTTTGTATGATTTTGCCAAAGTATTGATGGCGTCATCGCTATATACGTTGGAAATCATTTTGTCGATTTTACCCCAGAGATAGCCTCCATTGACACCCAACGACACGCCTTTGAACGGTTCCCATCCTATGCCGAGGAAAGCCTGATGAAGACCGCCAGAGCCATAATAGGTATTGGTATAAGTGGTCGACGTATCACCCACTTTCTCAGTGCTGGAATAGTTGTAACCCACATCAGAGAAGGGCAGCAAGCCAAAGCTCACACCCACATGGCGGAAAGCCCTAAATCCGGCGACAACATAGTCGAACGAAGCGCTTTTGGCGTTTTTCTTCTTACCGTTCTCTTCGAAATTGGTTAATTGTCCTGATACCCCAGCGTCAAACATGAACGTAAGGGAATCGATAGACGAATAAGAAGCGGGGTTGAGAGTATTGACCATATTATGTTCGCGAAACGCGATACCCACACCGTTCATGCCCTTGTTAAACCCTTGCGACTGGTCAAGAGGGATGCCCAATCCAAACTGGCTGTATGGAGACACAGTGGTGTATTGTCTATCAGTCTGCGCGAACAACTGTCCTGTGATGGCCGCCATAACAACGGCGCATATTATTTTTTTCATAAATACAGATCTGTCTTATCTTCAAAATCAGTTTGCAAAATTATTGAAAAAAAACGAAATTGTCGAATGTTTTTACAATTATTGATAGATTTGCAGTGATTTAACAAAAAATTAGGGATTGATTCTCGGGGAGAATAATAATTATCTCCATTCCGTTTCGGAATCGTTTTCGTTGTAATTTTGGGGCTTTTTTTACAGAATCATGATATATGTCAATTATTTTTTTTATATTTGCGGTGTCTTTTCCGGTATTCTCGCTCAGTTTGCAGCACCTGAGCGAAGAATAAGGAAAAGGTAAGAGACTGATAACACCTGTGCTGCTGTTGAAGAAGATGAAACGAGTATTAGCAATTCTGGCGACGCTTGCCTTTTGCGGATTGATGCAAGCGCAAAATGTATTTACTGTTGTTTACGCCACTTCGGATGACGGTTTTGTGAATGTTAGGGCCACGCCCTCTAATAAGGGTAAGATTCTCACCAAATTATACGCTTTCTCTCATGGCTTGGGAAATGGCGTGCTTGTAGGCAAAAAGGGCAATTGGAGCAAGGTACAATCAGGGAAGATAACGGGTTGGGCATACAGTAAATATGTAGGCACACAGACATGGTACGAGGGCAAAGGCAAGCCACGATTGGTTGCCACCCGTGATAACACCCCCATTTACGGTGAAGATTTGTCTGGAGAGGCTCCTTCACTTCCGATCTTCGCCACTGTGAAAAAAGGAACCATTATCGCCGATACTTTTACGGAGACGGATGACGGAGAGTTTTACATGCTGGTCACCGCCCATGACAATCTGTTCATCA
>CAMJAO010000037.1 GCA_946403615.1 uncultured Prevotellaceae bacterium | reverse complement strand
CCCAATACGGACAGCAACATGATTAAAAATGATTTTTTCATATCTTGGATTGTTTTTTGCAAAGGTAATCAGAAAACAATCATTTTGCAACCCCCGTCAGGCAGTTGACACAAACGCTAAATCTAATTAGTTGTATATCAAAGTTTTACAAAATCCCGCCGAATGCTTTTGACACAGGTCAAATTCCCCGTTGCCGTGATAAGTTCTATCATAAGTTCGGTCGGATTTGCAATCCGACCGAATGGAGTATAAGGATTTTTAATCCGCAAAAAGTTTTATATTCTCTCGCATTACAAATGCTGATATTCAAAGCGGTCGGATTGCAATTGGCTTACCCTTCGGCCGCCGACCCCAGGTTCTGACCGAACCGATAGACGCGTTTCTTCTCCCTCCCTTTGGGAGGGTATGGGTGGGTATTGTTACAACCCCATAGTCCTTCCCATGGTCTCGAAGTTGCGGTCCCAGACGGAGTGGAGCCAGTCAAGATCCTCGTCATAAGCGAAGTCGGTGATGTGGAGCACATAGTCGCCGGTCAGGTCGTTTTTGGTCATGCGCATCTCCAGATAGGCCTCGGGATCATCCTCGTCTTCCCATTTAAGAAGGATATAACTGTTTTTCACCTTATTTATTATAAATGCCCTTCTGGTCTCGTGATGGCTCCATGGTGCGCCCCATGTGAACTGGAAAGCGTCTTGCTCTTCCACCACTTTGTCGGCTATCCATTTCGACAATCCTCCCTCGCTGCTGATGGCTTGCCAGATGATGTTTGCTGATTTTGATTTGAGGGAATGTTCTATGTATATTTTCTGTTTTTCCATACGCTAATCGTTAAGGTAAAGAGATTATTCCGCTACAAAAATAATGAAAAAAATGGAATATGAGGCAAAAAACACAAAATATTTTTTGGAGAATAAAAAGATTATGTTACCTTTGCACCCGCTAAACAGATATGATGGCGGGATAGCTCAGCTGGTTAGAGCGCATGATTCATAATCATGAGGTCGCCGGTTCAATCCCGGCTCCCGCTACTGGGGCGTGATAAAGCATTTGCGGATTTCGGTTCGTGAGTGCTTTTTTTCATAAAAGGAAACCTTTTATTAAAAATACGACTGTTATGAGAAAAACAATCCTCCTGATGACCATGATAGCGGCTCTGCTGCTTACGGGATGTCGCACCGCGCATTACCACCTCACAGGTGTGGAGCGCACGCGCATCGCTGTTGACAGCCGCTACGATGTCGCCAACCCCGCGGTGGACCAGTTGATGGCTCCTTACCGCACCAAGGTCGACGAATTGATGAAACCCGTGGTGGGCCGCACAGCCTCCTACCTCGACGCTTACAAACCAGAGAGCCCCTTGTCGAACCTGCTCACCGACATCATGGTGTGGTCGGGTAAATTCTATGACGAGAAACCTGACTTCGGCGTATATAATATAGGTGGTATGAGAGCCTCGCTGCCAGCAGGCGACGTGACCATCGGCGACGTGGTGAATGTGGCTCCTTTTGAGAATAAGGTGGCGTTTGTCACCCTCACCGGTGCCAAGGTGCGTGAACTGATGGAGCAGATAGCCAGCCGCGGAGGCGAGGGCGTGAGCCGCGAGGTGCGCATGGTCATCACCTCCGACAATAAACTGAAATCGGTGCAGATAGGCGGTCAGGACATCGACCCCGCACGTCAGTACCGCATCGCTACCATCGACTATGTGTCGAAAGGCAATGACGACATGACCGCTTTCAAAAGCGGCACTGACATCAAAATGCCGGATCAGGACAAGGACCTGAACCGCGAAATCATCATGCGCTATTTCCGCGAGAAGGCGCAGCAGGGTGAACTGGTCAATGGAGAATTAGACGGACGAATCAAAGTGGAGGACTAAATCATGACAAAGAGATATATCATCACAGCCGCTGTGTGCCTGTTCATGGCTCTGACCGCAGGTGCGCAGACCAAGGAACTGCTCATACTGCACAGCAATGACACCCACAGTTGCATCGACCCGCTGAGCGTCAACGTCAAGGAGAAGGGCGATGTCGCCGGAAAAGGCGGTTTCATGCGCCGCATCGAAATGTTGCGTCAGGAGCGTCTGGCGCATCCCGACCTGCTCTATTTCGACAGTGGCGATTTCTGTCAGGGATCACCCTTCTATACCATCTATCAGGGCGATGTGGAAATCAAGTTGATGAATGAGATGGGCATAGATGCCTCTACTATCGGCAACCATGAGTTCGATTTCGGTGTGGAAAACATGGTCCGGCTGTTCCGTATGGCCAATTTCCCCATTGTCTGCTCCAACTACGATTTTGGCAACACAGAGTTGAAATCAATCGTCAAGCCCTACCTGATACTCAAGCGCAACGGACTGAAGATTGGAGTTTTCGCCCTCTGCCCGAAGATGGAGGGGCTGGTGGATGAAGACAAATGTCAGGGTCTGACCTATCTCGACCCCATAGCCAAAGCCAATGAGATGACGCAGTTGCTGAAAAAGAAAAAGTGCGACTTGGTCATCTGCATCTCGCATCTGGGTTGGGACAAGCACAACGGTGCTAACGACCAGGAAATGGTGGCCGGCAGCCATGGCATCGACTTGGTGCTGGGCGGTCACTCACATACCTTTTTTGAGGAACTGCGTTACGTCAAGGACTTAGACGGGCGCAATGTGCCTATTGACCAGAATGGCAAACATGGCGCATACATCGGTAAGATGGTCCTCAAGTTTGACAAGAATGCTTCGCATTAAAAAATTATACATATTCGTATTTAAGCAGTTCGCACTGCTCTTCATCGGCACGTTCTTCATCGCATTGTTCGTGCTGATGATGCAGTTCGTGTGGCAATACATCGACACACTCATCGGCAAGGGACTGACCCTCGACGTGCTGGGCCAGTTCTTCTGGTACATGTCGCTGATGATGGTGCCGCAGGCGTTGCCGTTGGCTATCCTGTTGTCATCGCTCATCACTTTCGGCAACTTGGGTGAGAGTTCTGAACTCACTGCCATCAAGGCGGCCGGCATCTCACTGATGCAGACATTGAAGCCTCTGGCGTTCGTCGTGTTGCTCATCGCTTGCGGCTCGTTCTATTTCCAGAACAACATCGGCCCGATGGCAAACGACAAGATGGCTCAACTGCTGATGGCCATGAAGCAGAAAAACCCCGAATTGGAGATTCCCGAGGGCGTGTTCTACGATGGCATACCCCAGTGTAATATCTATGTCCAGAAAAAGGACCTGGATCGTGGCATGCTTTATGGCATCATGATCTACCGTATGACGGGCAGTTACGAGGACGCCGCCATCATCTTGGCCGACTCGGGCAGTTTGCAGTCGACCGCCGAGAAGAAACACCTGTTGCTTAATCTCTACAGCGGAGAATGGTTTGAGAACATGCGCTCGCAGGAGTTGGCCAACAGTGCGTCGGTGCCTTACCGCCGTGAGACGTTCTGGCAGAAGACCATCGTGCTCGATTTCGACTCCGACATCAATCTCGACAATGGCGTCATGGGCCAGCGGGCACAAGCGAAAAGCCTCTTAAAAATCAATCACGACGTCGATTCGCTTAATCACCAGTACGACTCTATCGGACGGGTGTATTATATCGAAGGCAAGCGGATGTATTTCGACTTGCCCGGTTTCAACCGCAATGATTCGCTCAGAGCCCTCAAAGATGCGAAGACGGTAGTTTTCGATACGCTTTATCAACGGTTGAATGTGGATAAGAGGCGGGCAGCCGTGAATGCCGCGCACAACAGGGCACAGCAGATGGCCACCGAACTGGAGTACAAGAGTCTCATCACAGAAGACGGCGACCGGTGGATACGCCAGCACAAAATTGAGGCCATCAACAAATTCACTCTCTCCCTTTCGTGCCTCATCTTCTTCTTTATAGGTGCGCCGCTCGGAGCCATCATCCGCAGAGGCGGACTCGGTGTGCCCATCATCGTGTCGGTGCTGGTGTTCATCGTGTTCTATATCCTCGACAACATGGGGTTCCGTATGGCGAGAAGCGGCATTTGGACCGTATGGTTTGGAAAGACACTTGCCACGGCGGTACTCGCGCCGTTGGCAGTCTTCGTCACCTATAAGGCTAATAACGACTCGGCAGTGTTCAATTTAGACGCCTACCGCGACCTGATGATGCGGATGTTCGGCCTTCGCCGTAAACGCACGGTCATGGGCAAGGAGGTCATCATCAACGACCCCGACTACGTAACCGACCGCGAGCGTCTGGTGCGCATGAACGACGACGTCGTGGCTTATGCTCACGATCACAACCTTAAGTCACCGCCCAACATCATCAAGGTGTTCTTCAAATACAAGCCCGACAATGAGATGGCGCGTATCGACGAGGAAATGGAGGTGGTGATAGAAGATTTGAGCAACACCCGCGACAAGGCCATCCTCACACAACTGTCGAAATATCCCTTTGTCACGGTGAAGGCCCACACTCGGCCGTTTGAGCGGAAATGGCTCAATATCCTGTCGTTTATTGTGGTGCCAGTGGGTGCGTTCTTCTATTTGCGTATGTGGCGCTTCCGCCTGCGTCTCTACCGCGACCTGCAATCCATCCGCCAGACCAACAACCGCATCATTAAGAGAATAGATAAAATAGTAAACCGCCCCGACCCTCCCAAAGAGAAGGAGGATTAGATGGACATGGAGCAAGGAGTAGGAGACAGCCCGTTTTGTCTGGCTTTTCTCTGTAAGCAGCGGTTTTGCCGCAGTTGACTTCCGAGACTCCAGAAATTTCCTAAAACACCTAAAAATAATGACTGACATCAGACTCGACAGCATAGAAGATGCTGTGAAAGACTTCAAAGAAGGAAAATTTGTTATCGTAGTGGATGACGAGGACCGTGAGAATGAGGGTGACCTGATTATCGCGGCAGAGATGATAACGCCAGAGAAAGTGAACTTCATGCTGAAAAACGCGCGAGGCCTGCTCTGTGCACCCATCACTATGTCAAGGTGCGAGGAATTGGAACTGCCCCATCAGGTGAGCGAAAACACTTCGATGCTGGGTACTCCTTTCACCGTGACCATCGACAAACTGGAAGGGTGTGCCACGGGCGTGTCGGCACATGACCGCGCCGCCACCATCCGCGCCTTGGCCGACCCGGCATCCACTCCGCAGACCTTCGGCCGTCCGGGCCACATCAACCCCCTCTATGCCCAGGAACAGGGTGTGCTGCGCCGCAGCGGACACACCGAGGCCACCATCGACCTCTGCCGCATGGCCGGACTCTATCCCGCTGGAGCACTGATGGAAATCATGAACGATGACGGCACCATGGCACGCCTGCCGCAGTTGTTGAAAATGGCGAAAGAGTGGGGCATGCGCATCATCTCCATCAAAGACATGATTGCTTATCGCCTGCGTCAGGAATCGCTCATCGAGGTGGGCAGTGAAGTGGATATGCCGACTGAGTACGGGCATTTCCGGCTGGTGCCCTTCCGCCAGAAGTCGAACGGACTGGAACATTTCGCACTCATCAAGGGACATTGGGAGGGCGACCAGCCTGTCATGGTACGCGTGCACTCGTCATGTTCCACCGGCGACATTCTCGGCAGCAAACGCTGCGATTGTGGCGAGCAGTTGCATAAGGCCATGCGGATGATTGAGCAGGAGGGTTGCGGTGTGCTCGTCTATATGCAGCAGGAAGGCCGCGGCATCGGACTGATGAACAAGATTGAGGCTTACAAATTGCAGGAAGAAGGTCTCGACACCGTCGAGGCCAATGTGCACCTCGGCTTCAAGCCCGACGAGCGCGATTACGGTTGCGGTGCACAGATGCTCCGTCACCTCGGCGTGCGTAAGATGCGGTTGCTGACCAACAATCCCGTGAAACGGGTGGGTCTGGAAGCCTATGGTCTGGAAATCGTGGAGAACGTGCCCATCGAGGTCACCCCCAACCCCTACAACCTCCGCTATCTCCAAACAAAGAAAGACCGCATGGGACATACATTGCACTTGTAGCCCCAGCTGACTTCCCTCGGGGGAAGAACAGGGCTGGTATACGCTATTAAGTGAGCGACATATTGGCATTCGGGCGGATTTCAATCCGCCCGTTGCGAATATTGGGATTTTTACTCCTATAAAGAGCGATACTGCAATGTCTCACTTTATTTCCTCGCTAATGAGGGCGTGACTACACTCCCCTCTCGAGTGAGGTTAGGGAATGCGGCTCCCAAAAATCATAAAAAAATCTTCCAATTTGTCGGAGTATTCAAAATAAAGTGTTACTTTTGCAACCAACTAAATAGTTTTACTACGTTTATGCCAAAATTGTCAGAACGTCTAAACCGTCTTGCACCCTCTGCCACCTTGGCCATGTCGCAAAAGAGCAGTGAGATGCGCGCACAGGGTATCGACGTCATCAACCTGAGTGTCGGCGAACCCGATTTCAACACCCCTGAACATATCAAAGAAGCTGCGAAAACGGCTGTTGACCAGAATTTCTCCCGTTATTCTCCAGTGCCAGGTTATCCCGACCTGCGCAAAGCCGTGGCCGACAAGCTCAAGCGCGAAAACGGCCTTGACTATGCTCCGTCGGAGATTGTCGTGTCAAATGGAGCCAAACAAGGCGTTTGTAACACTGTGCTGGCACTTGTCGACGAGGGCGAAGAGGTCATCATTCCCGCCCCATACTGGGTGAGTTACCCCCAGATGGTGCTGCTGGCTGGCGGCAAACCCGTCATCATTCCCGCGGGATTTGAACAGAACTTCAAAATCACTCCCGAACAGTTGGAGCAGGCCGTCTCTCCGCGCACACGGATGCTGATACTCTGCTCACCCAGCAACCCCACGGGAAGCGTCTATTCCAAAGAAGAACTGCAAGGACTGGCCGAGGTTATCCTCCGTCATGATGAACTTTATGTGCTGGCCGACGAAATCTACGAGCACATCAACTATGTGGGCCATCATGAGAGCATCGCGCAGTTCCCCGGCATGAAAGAGCGCACCATCGTGGTCAACGGTGTGTCGAAGGCATATGCCATGACCGGATGGCGCATCGGCTACATCGCCGCTCCCGAGTGGATAGCCAAAGGATGCAACAAACTGCAAGGACAATATACCTCCGGGCCCTGCTCCGTGTCGCAAAAGGCAGCCGAGGCAGCCTACACCCTCTCGCAGGGCTGTGTGGAGGAGATGCGTCAGGCCTTTGAGCGCCGTCGCGACCTTATCGTGGCCTTGGCCCGCGATATCCCCGGACTGGAAGTGAATGTGCCTGAAGGTGCGTTCTATCTCTTCCCCAAATGCAGCAGTTTCTATGGGAAAAGAAACGGTGACCGTGTCATCAACAACTCCATAGACCTGGCCATGTACCTGTTGGAAGAAGGACATGTGGCTACCGTGGGCGGCGACGCTTTCGGCGACCCCGACTGCTTCCGCATGAGTTACGCCACTTCCGACGACAACATCCGCGAGTCGATGCGGCGCATTAAAGAATGTCTGAAAGCGCTCAAATAAGTCCGGATAAGACAGAAAGAGTGGTATAAAGGACCGATTTAATCGTAAAATAAAGTTAAAATCCTATATTTCGACTAAAAGTTTGCGCGAATTTCGTATCTTTGCGAAGTTATTCACGCTTGTATGCGAGCGTGTGCATATATATAGCAGATAAACAACGGTCTTACCTTACGAACTACGATTTTTCACAACTTAATTTATTAATAACTAAAAATTAAATTTTAACAAAAAAATTATGGCAAACGCAACAACAACAAAACCGGCTGCTGCCCCGAAGGCAGCTCCGAAAAAAAGCACAGGCTTTGTAGGTATCCGTCAGGCATTCCTCGTAATCGTGGTTTGTGCAATCATCGCATTCCTTAACTTCTTCTTCGTGCTGGGTAATCCCGACAACTTCGAGAATGGTGATCCTAACGGACATCCTCTGAACATCATGGGTACCATCTTCAAGGGCGGTATCGTGGTGCCTGTCATCCACACACTGTTGCTCACCGTGATTGCTCTCTCTATCGAGCGCGTTTTGGCTCTCCGCACCGCTTTCGGTAAGGGCTCTCTGGCTAAGTTCACTGCCAACATTAAAGAGGCTCTCCGTCAGAACGACTTCGCAAAGGCCAACCAACTCTGCGACAAGCAGAAAGGTTCTGTTGCTAACGTGGTGAAGGCTTCTCTGAACGCTTATGCTGAAATGCAGAACACAAGCGGTATCAAGAAGGCTCAGAAAGTGGCTAAGATCCAGCAGGCTCACGAAGAGGCTACTCAGCTTGAGATGCCTACCCTGCAGATGAACCTCCCGATTCTGGCAACTCTGACAACTCTGGGTACTCTGACCGGTCTTCTCGGTACTGTGATCGGTATGATCAAGTCGTTCCAGGCTCTGGCTGCCGGTGGTGGTGGTGACTCCTTGGAACTGTCAACTGGTATTTCTGAGGCTCTTATCAACACCGCATTCGGTATCGGTACATCTTGGTGCGCTGTTATCGCTTACAACACCTTCACTAACAAGATTGATAAGTTGACATACGCCCTCGACGAAGTGGGCTATTCTATCGCTCAGACTTACGAAGCCAACCATACTGAAGAAGCTTAATTTCTACTAACCCTTAATACTATTTATCACTATGGGTAAAGTAAAAATTAAGAAACAAAGTATCTGGATCGACATGACGCCGATGTCCGACGTGATGGTGCTCCTGCTCACCTTCTTCATGCTGACCTCTACGTTCATCAAGAACGAGGCAGTGAGGGTGAACACACCTGGCGCGGTGTCGGAGGAAAAAGTTCCAGAGGGCGACGTGCTGACGTTGCTTGTCGAGAAAGGCGGCAAGGTGTTCGTCGGCATGGATAAACCCGCTGACATGAGAGGCATGGTCGAGAAGTTCGCACAGAAAGAGGGTATCTCTCTCAACGAGCAGCAACTTCTTACCGCTCAGGCCGCTACCAATGTCGGTGTGCCCGCCAATAAACTGAAAGAACTCCTCAGCCTCGAGGAGAATGCCTTGAACAACTTCCAGAAAGATCTGGGTATACCCGTTGATTCTGCAAAAATTGAGACCAAAGACAATGAACTGCAGAAATGGGTAGATGCAGCCAAGGCATGGAACAAGGAAAAGTATGCGGATAAGTCTGAAGACGAAAAGAGAGATGGCCGTATGAAAATCGCCATCAAGGCTGATGCCGATACTCCCTACTCTGACGTGAAGAATGTGATGGCTTCATTGCAGGCCATCAAGCAGAACCGTTATTTCTTGATCACATCTTATAAAAAAGTGGAGGAATAAAGAATGGCTAAGAAAAAACAAAGCAGACAGAAAAAACAGGATGTACGCGTCGACTTTACGCCGATGGTGGACATGATGATGCTTTTGATCACATTCTTTATGCTCGCCACTTCGCTCAGCAAACCTCAGAGTATGAACCTGACGATGCCGACCGACGATAAGAATGTGCAAGACGAAAACAAGAACGAGGCCAAAGAGTCGCAGACTATCACTGTGTTCTTGGGTGCGGACAACACCATCGCGTATATTAAAGGTATACCCGACTACAAGAACCCCGAATGTGTGGAAATCGGCTCATGGGCTCCGACTGAGAAGAACGGATTCCGTTACACACTGATGAACCATAAGGTTGATGGACGTAAACCTATGGAAGAAGTGAAGAAAGCCATTGCGAAACTTGATGAGGAATACAAAGGGAAAGAGCAAGACTCTATCTACACGAAGAAACTGGCTGCCATCAAGGGTGGTACACCCGAGGGCGGTGAGAAGATTCCCGTGCTGACCGTCATTATCAAACCCTTCGACTCCGCATCGTATGACAATATGGTGAGTGCTCTCGATGAAATGCTGATATGTAATGTTGGTACTTATGTAATTGGTGCTGTTACCGAGGAAGAGACTAACTTCATGAAAACCATCGAAGGATTCAAAGTGGAGAAGTAATTCTAAAGTCACAGCGTAAAAAATTAAAACTATGGCAAAAATAGATTTAACATCCAATGATTGGACCGACTTAGTATTTGCGAATAAGAACAAGGAGTACGGCGCATATCAACTGCGTCGCGGGACAGGTTCCCGTAACTTCTGGTCTATTATCATCATGGGTATTGCGGCTGCAGTCTTGTTCGGCGGTTTCGCTTTGATCAAGACCATTCAGGCCAATTCTTCTAAGGTTAGCGGTGAGGCTACTACCAGTATGATCGACCAAAGCACCGAAGAGGAGGTGGAAGTCGAGAAAGAGGAAGAGATCGTCTACGAGCAACCTAAAGAGGAAGTGGAGCAGGTAGCAAGCTCTGAGAAATTCACCGAGCCGGTCATCAAGAAAGACGACCAGGTGCGCGAAGATAACACTCTGCGTCAGCAGGAAGACCTCAGCCAGTCAGAGACCGCCATCGGTGCTCTCGACGTGAAAGGTAACAATGAGGACGCCGACGTGTTGCACATCAAGGAAGAGGTGAAGAAGGAAGAGCCTAAAGTGGAAGAGAAACCCAAAGAGGAAGAGAACAAGATCTTCGAGTTCGTGGAGCAGCAGGCTTCCTTCCCCGGTGGTCCCGGAGCCATGAACCAGTGGCTCGCTCAGAACATCCGCTACCCGGCCGCCGCTCAGGAGAATAACATTCAGGGCCGCGTCACCGTGCAGTTCGTCGTTGAGTTGAACGGTAGCATCTCGAATGTCGTCGTGGTACGTGGTGTTGACCCGAACCTTGACAAAGAGGCTGTGCGTGTCGTCAAGAGCATGCCGAAGTGGACTCCCGGTATGCAGAATGGACGCGCCGTACGCTCTAAGTTCACACTTCCTGTTAACTTCAAACTTCAGAACTAATATCTGATGATGAAAAGAACATTCTTCATACTCTTGGCGTGTGCCTTGACCATCGGGATGATTTCATCTTGCGGTAAGACACAAAGGAAGAGTAGCAGAACAGATACACCTTCGTCAGGGGCGATTGCTTTCGCCTCTGACGAAAGTTTTTCTCCTATCGTGGAGGAGTGCCGGCAGGTGTTTGAGTTTACTAAAAAAGGCAAAGCCCATCTCACACCTTTATATATGAGTGAGACTGAGGCCATTGATAAACTGGTCAATGATACCATGCAATTGGTTATCGCTGCCAGAAAATTCAGACAAGCCGAGTTAGACACGCTCAGGGCGCGGACCTTCAAAGGGGTAAGTTTCCCAATCGGATATGATGGACTGGCACTGATTATCAACCCGCAAAACACCGACTCGTGCATCACCGTCAATGACGTGAGACGCATTCTCAGCGGCGAGGCGACACAGTGGGAAGATGTGTTCCCGGGCTCAAAACGGGGACAAATCCGTCTGGCGTTCGACCAGTCAGGGTCATCAGCTGCGCAGTATTGTGTGGACAGTATTCTCGGAGGTAAACCACTCGGGAAGAATGCGACAGCCGCACATTCCACCACAGAAGTATTAGATTATGTCGCGAGAACACCGAGCGCTATCGGTATTATTGGTTCAAACTGGCTGTTCGACGAGCGCGACAGCACACACACCAAATGGAATAAGAAAATCACAGTAATGTCGGTCACATCCATGGACAAGGCTACCGACATGAACTCATGGAAGCCCTATCAGGCATATCTGCTTGACGGCCGATATCCGTTTGTTCGCACCATCTATGCGCTGCTCAACGACCCCTACGACGGGCTGCCCTGGGCTTTCGCGCATTTCATGGAGTCGCCCAAAGGACAACTCATCATCTTCAAGGCAGGGCTGCTGCCGGTGAG
>CAMJAO010000036.1 GCA_946403615.1 uncultured Prevotellaceae bacterium | reverse complement strand
CTTCCTCTCCCTTGACTCCGTAACCTGTCTGGTTCTGTTACATTTTCTTTCCCAACCGGCTTTTGATGGAGCGGAGGGCTTGGGGGGTGCAGCAGAATGCCTGAATTTTCTCTTCGTCGGTCATGCCGTAATGCTGCATGACGCAATAAAATACCTCTTTGGGCGTGAGCGGTTGTGTGGCGGAATCTATGTGTGCTGCCAACTGTGGATTCACGGGCTGCAGAATCTGTCGCAGCGCCGTTTCCTCGCGTTTTCCGTACTGACTGATATTCTGACCGCTGACGATGGCATAGAGCACATCGATACCCGCTTTTGTGTCTGATACCGACGTGAAAATCTCTTCTACCTCGCGTCTTGCAGTCTGTGATGAGAACTGGCTCAACTGCTGCTTGAGTGTTTGCATCTCTGCCAAACGACGGTCGATGTCTGCTTTCAGTTCGCTGATGGTCAGTTCACGCGCACCCAATTGTCGGTTCATGTTGCGCAACCCCTCATGATAACGGCGATAAATACGTCGGTGGCGTCGGCTGAGGATGAGCCATGAGCCGAACACGACAAACAACAGCGCTATAATTGCCAGCGAATACCAGATGCGCTGCTCGGCTTTCTCGCGTGAGATAACCTCGCGGTCATAGCGCTCCTGCAGACTGACCATCTCCACATTGCGCTGCATCCGCGCCAGCGAGTCATTGATAGCCACAAGTCGCTTATATGCCTTCATGGCTCCTTCGTAGTCGCCTTTTCCTTCCATGTATTCACCTTGCAGCAAGAGACGGTTGCGCTGCATGGCACCTCCCTGACCGGGCATGGTGCGCATCACCAGTTCGGCCTGTGTGTCATTGCCCTGACGGATATAAGCGGCGCACAACAAAGCCAGCGCCTCGCCCATCGAGGTGGAATCTTGCGCGACGATGGCCGACTGATAAGCATGTTGAGCCGCGTTGTCGAAAGAGTCGAGCTGCAGTTCATAATAGGCTCTGTGGCGAAGCAGAAGGGCGTGTTGGCTGTCGTCGGCATGGTCAGAAAGTGCTGCGGCTTGTTGGTTGGTCATCCATGCAGAGTCGGGTTGGTTCATGTCGAAAAAAGTCTGGGTCCGTCTCAGCAGCACATCGAGTTGGAGCTGTGGCCGCTGCATCTTTTGGGCATATGCCAGCGCTTTCCCGTAATATTGCTGAGCCAGTGCATAGGCCCTGTTACGCTCATTCACCCATCCTATATAATAGGTGATTTGGTAGGGTTGCTTGGCATCGGGCAGTTCGTCTATCATACCTTCTGCCTGTTTGAGCGCCATCATCGCCCGTTGGTCGTCGCCCAGGTCGATGAAGGTCATGGCACTGTCGAGCAAGGCATCGGCTTGAGCGGTACCTTCTAGTTGGCTGCCGCCTCCACACGATATCAGGCACCATGCAAGAAGGCCGACAGCAAATGCCGACCTCCACGTTTGTCCGATGCCCGTTGATTGTGTCATTATTCTATCTCCAAACCGGTGTCCTCGAAAACTGATCTGCCGAAAGAATACATGTGTTCGGCGATGCTTTTCACCTCTTTTGCTTGTTTTGCTGCATCTGCCGGTATGGCCTTAATCAGTTTGCCCTTGGAGAAGTAGAACCGCTTATCGACAGGTTCCGCCGTCTCTGAGTTCAGGAAATGGAAGAGGCAGAAGATGGGCTCTCCTGTATTCTCGTCATAGAGAAACTCATTGTAATGCTCCCATGCGCCGCGATTGTATTGTTCGCGTATGAATACCACCTGCTGGGTGTTGAACAATTCGGAGTCAAAGTCATCACCGTCATAAAGATAAGTGTAGATTTCGGTTTTCCCCTTTCT
This sequence comes from uncultured Prevotellaceae bacterium, assembly GCA_946403615.1. GTDB lineage: Bacteria > Bacteroidota > Bacteroidia > Bacteroidales > Bacteroidaceae > Prevotella. The sequence goes on along the minus strand of CAMJAO010000036.1, from coordinate 9,931 downwards.
GAAACCAATAGCGCTGTAGGTAGCCACATGATCAATGACAGCGGTACCGATGGGATTCTCCATGCTATAACCTTCTTTCACTTGTTGCTGAACGAGATTATAGAAATCACGGATTTTCTGGATTTGGGCGTTGGTGTTCTGTGCCATGCCTGAGAGAGACACACCAACGAAAAACGTCAGCAAAAGTATCTTTTTCATTGTCGATATGTTTTAAGGGATAAAATAATTAGGGTTAGATAGTCTCGATGCAAAAATACCTTTTTTTCTTAATACCACCAAATAAACGGGCAATTAGTTTCTCATTTACCCCAAATGACCGATTTGGATTTGATGATAGAAGTCCTCAATGGGGCTGGAGCTTGATACCATCCAAATAATGACCAAAAAGTGAATGAAAAAGTCAATTTGTGTGGGCGCACGGAAATTTTAACAAAAATTTACAATTTGTAAACATCTAACAATCAGTACGTTACAAAAATGTTACAAATACACTTAAAAAAAATCTAAAAAAATATTTGCGGCATTGAAAAAATGCACTACCTTTGCAGCGTTTTAATAAACTGATTGTTTTACAGAATTTAAAAAGCTTAGAAAAAATGAAAAAATTAGTATTTTTGTTCGTTGCTGCAGCTGCTATGACTTTCGCTGCTTGTGATGGTAAGAAGACCGCTGAGGCTGCTGCTGAGAAGATTGACTCTGCTGCACAGGTTGCTACTGAGGCTATTGACTCTGCTGCTAACGCTGCTGTTGACTCAACTAAGGCTGCTGTTGACTCTGCAAAAGCTGCTGTTGTTGAGGCTGCTGACTCTGCAAAAGCTGAGGTTAAGAAATAATTCCTCTCACAGACGAACTAAAAATTTGAGAAAAACAGACCGCCAGACGCAAGTTTGGCGGTCATTTTTTTATTCTCTGTTGCCAAAATTTGTGTCTAACCGTGCTTTTTTCAGAAAAATATCATTAATTTTGCAGGCGGATAACATAAAAACTGACACAATTATGAAAAAAATCTTCATCACATTATTTATTGCTGCACCCTTGACGGCGATGGCGCAGCTGGGCGATATGCATGTCGACGCAGCCGAATATCCTCATGCCAAGGCTGATGCCTATTACCGTGCTGAAAAAAGAACTGAGGGGCAGAACACTTATTTCGAGGGGAAACAGTATGACCGCCTGATTCAAGAAGGAGAAGATTTCCTTCGTCACAACCAGTATCGTCAAGCCAAAGCCTCATTCATGGATGCCCGTTCAATCTTGGTAAACAACATCCAGTTGCCTGACACCAAGCGCATCGAGCGACTTGACAACAAAATCCGTCTTTGCGATGAGCAGATAGCCAAAGGCCTCGATGCTGACGAAGCCAAACAAAAGGCTAAAGCAGCCCGAAAGGCCGCCAAAAAAGCAAAACGGAAATTGAAAAGATAATCTCTCCCTGACTGGTAATTGGTGCGCCCTCATATAGTAGGGGCTGTGCCTCTGTGTCAGCCCGTACGAGCGAAGCGAGTTCAAGATCATTACAAATTTCACGAATTAAGCGAATAAACATCTGTTGTTTAGATGATTATAAAATTCGTTTAATTCGTGAAATTCGTTGTTATAAGAGTTTTACTAATTCAGAAGCCAGTCATTAACGTCTGAATTGTCATATTCGAGAAGTTGTAGCGGGAATACTTAAAATCATCCCAGATCAGTGTCCCCTTTCTGAATGGGGGCAGGGGAGGCTTTGCCTTTACTGCAATTTCGTGAAATTCGTAGTTTTGATGTAACGTTGTCTTAGAGAACCTTACTTGTTTTTATTCTTTATCCCCTTCATGCTCAGTGAGATGCGGTTCCTACGTTCGTCTACCTCTTTTACCCTTACCATCACGTGTTGGTGCAGTTTTACCACGTCGGCAGGGTCTTTCACATAGTGGTCGGCCAGTTGCGAGATATGCACCAAACCGTCTTGATGTACACCGATATCAACGAAAGCGCCAAACTTGGTGATGTTTGTCACGATGCCGGGCAATATCATGCCTTCCTCCAAATCTTCCACTTCCTTCACGTTCGGGTCAAACTCAAACTCCTCAATCTGTTCACGTGGATCGCGACCTGGCTTTTCCAGTTCGTTCATGATGTCGGTCAGTGTGGGCAGTCCAACGGCGTCTGTCACATAGTGTTTCACATCTATCGAAGCGCGCTTTTCTTTGTCGGCAATGAGGTCGGCCACTGTGCAACCGCAGTCTTTCGCCATCTGCTCCACGATATGGTAACTCTCAGGGTGCACGGCACTGTTGTCCAATGGATTCTTTGCACCGGGTATGCGCAGGAAACCGGCACACTGCTCGTATGCTGACGGTCCTAAACGGGGCACTTTCTTCAGTTGGGCGCGAGAGGTGAATGCCCCGTTGTCGCGGCGATAATCCACAATGTTCTTCGCCAGGGCAGGACCCAGTCCGCTCACATACATCAACAAATGCTGCGAGGCGGTGTTCAGGTTCACACCCACGGAGTTGACGCAACTCTCCACCGTCATGTCGAGGCTCTTTTTCAATTTGCCTTGGTCCACGTCGTGCTGATACTGTCCCACACCGATGCTCTTCGGATCTATCTTCACCAGTTCAGCCAATGGATCCATCAGACGACGACCGATGCTTACAGCGCCGCGCACCGTCACATCCTCGTCAGGAAACTCTTCCCTGGCAGTCTTAGATGCACTGTAGATACTGGCGCCGTCCTCGCTTACGACAAATGTCTGCACTGGGTGGTTGAAGTGTAAGTCGCGGACGAAATCGCCCGTCTCACGACTTGCAGTGCCGTTGCCTATAGCGATGGCCTCTATCTGGTATTCCTCCACCATCTGCTCCACATGTACAGTTGCCTGCATGCGGTGGGCTACTGGCGGGTGGGGGAAGATGGCCTCGTGATGCAGCAGATTGCCTTGTGCGTCGAGGCACACTACCTTGCAGCCGGTTCGGAAGCCAGGGTCTATACCCATCACGCGCTTTTGCCCGAGAGGCGCGGCCAACAACAGTTGACGCAGATTGTCCGTGAATACCACGATGGCCTCGTCGTCTGCTCTTTCTTTGCTCGACGATGAGAATTCTGTCTCTATCGAAGGCTTGAGTAGTCGTTTGTAGCCGTCTTCCACCGCTTCGCCCACCAGACGGGCGCAAGGGCCGAAGCCGCGCATATACTGCCGTTGCAGCCGGTCGATGCACCGTTCGTCATCGGCACTGATGCTCACGCGCAGGATGCCTTCACTCTCGCCGCGGCGCATGGCCAGCAGACGGTGCGACGAACAGCGACGTAGGGGTTCGGAGAAATCAAAATAGTCGGAGAATTTCGCAGCCTCATCGCTGTCCTTTTTCGCTTTCACCACCTTCGACGAGATAATGGCATCGCGGCGGAACTCTCTGCGTACACTATTGCGTGCTCGTTCGTCCTCGCTCACCATCTCGGCGATGATATCTTGTGCTCCGCGTATGGCCGCCTCGGCATCAGCCACGTCGCCTTTCACGAACCGCTCTGCGGCCTGCTCGGGATGAGACTCGCGTTGTAACAGTAATAAGGTGGCAAGAGGTTCCAGTCCTTGCTCACGCGCTATCTGAGCACGTGTGCGACGTTTGGGCTTATAGGGCAGGTAGATGTCTTCCAGTTCAGTGGCGTCCCAACTGTCATTGATACGTTTCTCCAGTTCAGGTGTCATTTTGCCCTGTTCGGTAATGGTCTTGATGATGGTCTCCTTGCGTTTCTGAATCTCTTTCAGACGGTCGTTCCATTCACTGATTTGTGTGATCTGCACCTCGTCCAGTCCGCCGGTCCGCTCCTTACGGTATCGGGCGATAAAGGGGATGGTGCAGCCCAAATCGAGCAGTGCGAGTGTATTTTCCACCCCTTGTTGGGGCAGGTTCAGATGCTTGGAGATGATTTGTGTAAATGGATTCATGTGGTTTCGTTTGATTTCTTTCTGCAAATATAATCTTTTTTCCCGAAAGCCAAAAATAATAACCCGATTTGTTTTTATTATAAAAAAATGAGTATTTTTGCAACAGTTTACGTGAAAGGCACGATATAAACTAAAAAACTGCTGATTGTTATACCTATTATTGTTGTTATTATGTCGAATTCGATGAAACCGAATGGGAGCCATCTTTATAAATGCCTCTTGGCTGACAGTAAATGTGCTGTGACGATATGGTGGAAAACCGTCTTTTTGTTATGGGTTATCCTGTGTGTTCCAATAGATGCATCGAGTGCTACCTCGTTGACTATTAATGCTACAGGAGATTATTCCGTCAATGCTATAGTGGGGCAAACGTATGATGTGACCTTTACCAATCGCACATTCGCTGCCGGCAAGTGGGATATCATTTGCTTGCCTTTCGACGCTTCGCAAGAAGTGCTCAATGCCGCTTTCGGTGAAGGTAATTATAAAATACAAGAGTACGATACCTTAAATGGTGCTCAATTCGTTTTCAAAGTGATGGAAACACCCCAATTGAGTGCCGGCTATGCCTATTTTATCCATGTGACTGATGAGGTGGCCGATCCGGTGTTCAACAATGTCGTCATTCGAATGACTGACGAGACGGCCATCGCTCGGCAGGGAAGCGCCACGCTCTATTTTACCGGTAATTTCTTTCCAAAGGCAGGATGGGACCTTATTAATAATTACCATGCTTTCAGATGGTACAACGATAATCTGATGAAAATGGCATATATGGGTGATGGTACCCTCAGCAAGCGACCATTCCCGGAATACATGGCTTTTTCGCCACCGATGGCAACACCAATATTACAGTGAGCCTTGCTGCAACAGAGGGAGGGAACAGTGGCGATGACAATTCGCTGGCCTCTAAAATCGCCAATCGTCAACAATTGACAAACGTGCCTACCATTTATTTAGATATTCCCGATGTCAATGACCTCGACACCGATTTGTCTAAAGACAGGGAAACGGGCACCGCTTTATATCATTATGCCACCATAAAAGTAATTGCCACAGATGATACTTCAAGCCCGCATTATTTGGAATCGTTTGAAGAGACTGATGCGCAAAATCTTGAAATCAAAGTGAGAGGGAACTCCACTGCCGACCCGTCAAAAAGGCCATATAGGCTGAAATTCGCCAGCAAAAAAACATCTTCCGATGGAAAGGCGCACAAACACGACTTGCTCGGTCGAGGCTATACGAAGCGCAATTGGATTCTTTTGGCAAATGCTTTTGACAATTCTCTTATAAGAAATGCTTTAACATCTGAATTGAGCACCCTTTTGGGCATGCCCTTCGTTCCTGGTTATAAATTTGTCGATTTGGTTATCAACGGCGAGTATAGGGGATGTTATCAGGTGACTGACCATTGCGAGGCTGATCCAGACCGTATCAATGTTGATGAGGAAACAGGATGGTACGTAGAGTTCCAAGGTCGTGGCGATATGCTTGACCAACCTGTATGCTTCTCTTCTCCCATTCAAATGAATATAAAAACTCCCGAACCGGCTGACGAGACAGACGTACAGGCGCTCAATGAGTTCCTTCAGCCTTTCAAAGACTATTTCCAATATGTATGGCTGCCTTCGTTCAATGATGGATATACCGATCCCTTGACCGGATGGCGGTCGACCAATGATGAAGATGTATGGTTAAAATTCCTCATAGTAACGGAGATTACTGGCGATTATGACGGACTGATGTCAGTCAAGGCTTGTCGGGAGGTTGATGGTAAACTCATGCCTAACCCTGTTTGGGACAAGGACTTGGCATACGGCAATATCACATGTTCACAAGACGATATACTCGTGCCCTACATACCTAACGGCACTGTGCCACGCTCTCAGGTGCAAGTGATGTATAAGGATCCCGCCTTTATCCGACGCTTGAAGGAGACGTTTGACCAAATGGTGGCCGACGGCTTAAAAGAGACTCTTTATGAGAAAATTGATATGATTGCAGCATTGGTGACTGAGACACGTCAACTCAATTATGACCGATGGGGCATCACCCCTCCTACAGGCAGTATGCAGGCTTATTACCAGTGGCAGGATTATACGCCTTATGTGCAACAATTAAAAGATTGGCTTGATGTCCGTATCGACGTAGTGCAACAACTGCTGGCAGAAAAATATGAGGAGGTTATGAATGCCGCTGATTTTACTTATAATGTCACTTTGTCGGATTTCAATGTCACGAAAGATCACCTGCTGAATGTCACAATGGTTAACCGTTCATTTACCAAAGACAAATGGAATGCTATCACCTTACCTTTCTCGGTCGATGAGGAACAGCTGAAAAGCATCTTTGGTGAAGAGTACGACTTGCGCGAGTTTTCCGATGTCTATGCCGATGGTACGAGAATGCTGTTCACAGTGCCGAAACAGAAATGTATCTTAGCAGGCATCCCTTATCTTATCCGGCCTTCTAAGGAAGTAATCGCATCGCCCGTCTTTGAACATGTGACGGTTTCGTATTCCCCAGGATGGAAAAACAACCAATTTGAGAATGGAAGAACTGTTACCCATGGCAACTATTCTTTACATGGGATGATAGTGAAGAATGGACGGAAGACCGACGGCACGGAATTGCTGATTTCGGATGACGGTAAAACGTTATATACCCCGGAGAAAATCAACAGTTGGGACCAGACTGTTGAGATCAACGGCTCGCAGGCATACATCACTATGGCTGCAGATGCACCTGTGCCTACCATCACAATTATGAAGAAAGGTGATGTGGATGGCGACGGAGTTGTCGATGTGGCAGATCTTACACTGGTGGCTAATGAGATTTTGGGTAAAAAGCCTTCTTTGTTTATACGTCAGGCTGCGGACCTCGATGACGATGACATCATTGATGTGGCTGATTTCGTTAGGATTGCCAATATTATTCTACAGAAAGGCAAATAATACTCTTGAGTAAATCCCATTAACGGATCCCATTAACGGCAAAAAGATGTTCATCCTTTAGTCACATTCCATTTTTTTTCGTATTTTTGCATCCGATTTATTCGGTGATATGATATCAGTAGAGCGATTAAAAGTGGAGTTTGGCGTGAAACCCTTGTTTCACGACGCATCGTTCGTGGTCAATGACCGCGACCGTATCGCACTCGTGGGGAAAAACGGTGCTGGGAAATCCACACTTCTCAAAATCATAGCGGGCTTGCAAAAACCCACCGAAGGCAGTGTGGCTGTACCTGCCGACACCACCATCGGTTATCTGCCGCAGGTCATGGTGTTGCAAGATGACACCACTGTCAAACAGGAGGCCCGTAAAGCCTTTGCTGGCAATGACCGTATCAAGGCGCGTATCGACAAGATGCAGGCGCAGTTGGCTGAGCGCACCGACTATGACAGCGACGAATATATGGCACTTGTCGAGCGGTTCACACAAGAGCATGACCGTTACATGATGCTCGGTGCGGAGAATGCCGAGGCGGAGATTGAACGCACTCTTCTCGGATTGGGATTCCTGCGCACTGATTTCGAACGTCCCACTTCTGAGTTCTCAGGAGGTTGGCGCATGCGTATCGAGTTGGCGAAAATCCTCTTGCAGCGTCCTGATGTCTTGCTGCTTGACGAGCCGACCAACCATCTTGACATCGAGAGCATACTTTGGCTCGAGCAGTTTCTTGCACAGTCGTCGGGTGCGGTCATCCTTGTCAGCCACGACCGTGCGTTCATCAACCGTGTCACCAACCGCACCTTGGAGATATCCTGTGGACAGGTCATAGATTACAAGGTGAAATACGATGAATACGTCGTGCTCCGTGCCGAACGTCGCGAACAGCAGATGCGGGCTTACGAGAACCAACAGCGTGAGATAGCCGAAATGAAGGATTTCATTGAGCGCTTCAGATATAAACCGACCAAGGCTGTACAGGTGCAGAGCCGTATCAAACAACTTGCCAAAATCGTTCCCATTGAGATCGACGAGGTGGATAACTCGGCACTCAGGCTGAAATTCCCTCCTTGTCTGCGTAGTGGCGACTATCCGCTCATTTGCGATGAGGTGCGCAAAGATTATGGGCAGCACACCGTGTTCGACCATGTCACACTGACCATCAAGCGTGGTGAGAAAGTGGCGTTTGTGGGAAAAAACGGCGAGGGTAAGACCACGCTCGTGAAATGTATCATGGAAGAGATTCCCTATACGGGCATGCTGAAAATCGGGCATAATGTTCAAATCGGCTATTTCGCCCAAAATCAGGCGCAGTTGCTCGACGAAAACGTAACCGTATTCGATACCATCGACCGTGTGGCGAAGGGGGAGATACGTCTCCGCATCAAAGACATCCTCGGCGCCTTCATGTTCGGCGGTGAGGCTTCTGACAAAAAGGTCAAAGTGCTCAGTGGTGGCGAGAGAAGCAGGTTGGCCATGATACGGTTGCTGCTCGAACCCGTCAATTTTCTCATCCTCGACGAACCGACCAACCATCTCGACATGCAGTCGAAGGATGTGCTCAAGGAGGCCATCAAAGCGTTCGACGGCACTGCAATCATCGTCAGCCATGACCGCGAATTCCTCGACGGGCTCGTGACAAAAGTATATGAGTTTGGCGGAGGACGCGTGCGTGAACATCTCGGTGGCATCTACGACTTCCTCCGTACCGCAGAAACCATCGATGAGGCTCTGACCCTCCGAACTGCTGCCCCCGCGTCCTCTGGAATCCCCGGAGCCTCAGTGATGTCGACAAACTCTGGAAAACCCGTGACCTCTTCTTCTGCAAAATCTGATGCTGAGATAGAGCAGACGCTCAATGCATACGAACAGCGCAAACAGCGTCAGAAAGAGATTCGCAAAGCGGAAAAAGCCGTGAAAGAGAGTGAGGCGAAAATCGAAAAGATGGAAACACGTCTGCAAGAACTCGATACAATCCTATGCACTCCAGAAGGTGCTTCCGATGTCACCCTCATCACGGAATATACTTCCACTAAAAAAGCACTTGACGAAGAGGTGGAACGATGGGAACAACTCTCCCAACAATTGGAAGAAATCAATCTTTCATAATTCAAATGTCATAATTCTTCATCGCATAGTGGTCGTTAACTAAAAAACCAAAAAACAAATATAGCACATGAAAAAACTATTTATGATGATGACAATGGTTGCTGCTTCAGCCGTAGCGCTGGCACAGGCACCCCTTAAATCAGGAATTGATTTGACCGATCTCGACCGGAGTGTTAAACCCGGCGACAGTTTCTATCAGTATGCATGTGGCGGATGGATGACTAAACACCCGCTGCCCGCTGCCTATTCCCGTTACGGCTCTTTCGACAGATTGGGCGAGGACAATAACCAACGTGTCAATGCCATTCTTAAAGAGTTGCAGGAGAAAACATACCCTAAAGGCTCTGTTGAGCAAAAACTTAGCGACTACTACAAACTCGCGATGGACTCCGTACGCAGAAATAAGGAAGGCGTGAAACCTGTCTTGCCGATTATCAAAGAGATGGAGAATACCAAAACCATCTATGCTTTGCAGCAACTCCAACTGAAACACATCGTCTATGGATATGGTGTGCCTCTGGGCTTCGGTTTCGGAGCTGATGAGAAAAATGCCAAGATGAATATCCTCAATGTGATGCAGGGTGGACTTACCCTCGGCATGAAGGATTACTATTTGGAGACCGACGAGGCTACCAACAAGATTCGTGAGGCATACAAAGAGCATATCGTAAGAATGTTCAAACTATTTGGTTTCAACGAGAAAAAGGCACGCCAGAAAGCAAAAGATGTGTTCAATGTCGAGTTGCAACTTGCTAAGGTGTCAAAATCCCGTACTGAACTGCGCGATGTAGAGGCCAATTACAACAAGATGAACCTCAGCGACTTCGAGCGTCAATATCCGCATGTACGTCTCTCGGCGATGATTCAAGCCAATGAGATACCTCTCACTACGGTGCAGGAGATTGTTGTCGGACAACCCGCGTTTATGGCTGGTGCCGACCG
>CAMJAO010000035.1 GCA_946403615.1 uncultured Prevotellaceae bacterium | reverse complement strand
CGCAGTGATGTTCTGGCCGAGAGTGGTGAACTGGCTCTCTTGTATTTTGCTTACCTTGCCTTTCGGATAGAGCACATACACATGGATGCCCTCCACACCGAGGAATCCGTTTGCCACAGCGCTGCCGGTGTCGCCGCTCGTGGCCACCAGCACATTCACGCGCTCGTTGCCTTCCATGCGGATGAAATATTGCAGCAACCGAGCCATAAACCGCGCACCCACGTCTTTGAACGCCAGTGTCGGACCGTGAAATAGTTCCAACGACCAGATGTCGTCGGCCACTTTCACAACGGGACAGTCAAACGACAAGGTGTCGCGCACGATGTCGTAAAGTGCGTCGCCGTCTACATCCTCGCCGAAAAAGGCGGCTGCTACTTGGTAAGCGATGTCTTGAAACGATAAATCCGCGATATCGTCAAAAAAAGCCTTCGGCAATGTCTTGATGCGCTCAGGCATATACAATCCGCGGTCTTCTGCCAATCCCTTCACCACGGCTTTCTTTAGTGAGGCGACGGGGGCTTGCTTATTGGTGCTGTAAAATTCCATCGTTTTTCTTTTTCTCAAATTTGATGGGCAAAGGTAACGATTTTATCACACATATCCAAAGAAACCCATATCCTTTTTTCCGTAGGCAGCGGTTTTGTTGCAGCTATTTCTCCATATTACCCAATCCCATATGATTGCCGCATCCGTTCGATTGCACTTTTCAAGGAAAAAACCTTATCAATTTGGCTCTTTTCTCCTTTTTTCATATCTTTGCACACAAATAAAAATATTGACAAAATGAACATACGTTTCAAAATGCCTAAATTCGGGCGGACACTGACAAAAAGAACATTCTTGAAGGAACTGCTTCTGACCATCATCGCCACCACCATTTCCATCATACTCACCTTTGGTACGGCGCACCTGATCGAGAAAAATCAGAAAAAGAATGCCGGACGTCAGACTGCCATGATGATTATACACGATATAGACCAAAACGTGGAGATGCTCAGAAAAATGGCAAAGACGGAGGAAACCTGTTTCGAGGCATCGAAATACGTTCTTGACCATTTCGACAGAATTGATGACATTTCGATAGACACCTTAGGCTTAGTGGTCAATTTCTTGCTTCGGGGGGAGGGTGTCCAGTTTAATGACTCCAAAGAAAAAGTCTTCCATAGCAGTCAGGATTCATGGAAAAACATCGACAATGCAAATTTCATCGACCTCGTGCAGGATTTTTATTATCAGCGACAACTCTACGAGAAAGAGTTCAACAGTAACATTCGGTTTGTTGAACCCATATCAAAAGACAAAGAATATGAACTGATGCTTAAAGTGTCTAATTATGACCTTTTAGGCGAGCCTAGCGTCATCCTCAAAGAGTTGCTCCAAGAAGATAGGGTGAAGCTCTTCTTGCTCTTCTCATCTGCCCGTTCAAGGTCTTATTTGGCTTTGGCCGACGAATGGAAAATGATGAGCGATAAAGGGAAGTTTATCATGGGGATAACAGATGAGGAACTCAATCGTTATCTTGAGATGAACAAACACTCGGGAAAACTCATCAAAGAACGACAACTCATTGGTAAATGGGTGGACAAATCTGAAAACAGACAATTGGAACTGGAATTCCTGGATGATCACACATTTGTCTCTCATAATCAATATTACATCAACAATCCTTTCTATTTAGGGAATATCATCACCTCGAATACGTTGAAAGGTACATGGGAGTTTGAGGGCGATTCATTGGTCAGGACTTATGATGCCGATTTGGAATACGTTATTGACGACAGCCAGATTACTTACACGCCAGAGATGAAAGATTCTGTCATGAGTTATGTCGCTAACAGCAAAAGAATGGCGACAAAGGCCAAGGAAGAATTCTTGAAAAAGAACGGCAAAGTTAGAGAATCGGCCGCAATCTACATCGACAATACCGGTGATAAAATTGAAATCAATCTCAGCCCAACGGATATAATCTCCGACGTGACCACGATGTATATGGTCAGAGAAAAATAATTCTCCCAGCCTAACTCTGGCATATAATATCGTAAATATCTACAAGGGTGCTAACCATCACAGACGTAGTGGTGGCTTATTTCTCCAAACCTCCCATCAACGTTTCCATCAATTGACGGAGGCGTAATAGCCCGTAACTGCCGCTCACGCAGCTGACCTCGTCATATGCGGTCACCTCGTCGGGCTCAATACCTTGGTGCCATATCAAAAAAGGCACGGGCTCACTCACATGGATGCGCATTTCTACGGGAGTGGGGTGGTCGGGCAATACACAGATGCATACGGGCTCATCCCAAGTCTTCACCTCTTCATAGATGGGTCCAACCATCCGGCGGTCCAGATTTTCGATGGTTTGCAGCTTCAGTTCTAAATCGCCGTCATGACCGGCTTCGTCGCTCGCTTCCACGTGCACAAACACGAAATCTTGTCGGCGCAATGCATCAAGAGCCGCTGCCGTTTTTCCCTCGTAATTGGTGTCAAACAATCCCGTAGCACCTTCCACTTCAATGATGTCAAGTCCGGCATAATGGCCGATACCCCGTATCAGGTCAACGGCAGAGATGACCGAACCGCTCTTCACCTGTGGAAACTGCTCCTGCAATGTCTGCATGTTAGGACGGTAACCGCCGCTCCAAGGCCAGATGGAGTTGGCTTGCCGCTCACCTCTCGCTTTGCGCTCTAAGTTGTAAGGGTGATTGGCTAACAATTCCTGTGAACGGACAATCAGGTCATTGATCAAGTCGGCGGTTTCTTTGGCACTCATGCGATCATCCTCTATCGGTGCGTTCTCTTCAGGCTTCACCAACAACGGACGCCATTCCTCGTTGGGATGGTCGTGGGGTGGGGAGCACACGATATGTTTGCTGCCGCCACGGATGACCAACAGATGACGATATTGGATACCTGTGATGAATTGCACCCGTTCATTGCCTAAATGTTCGTTCAAGTATCGGATGAGCATATCGGCATCAACAGTCTGAAGATTACCGCCATTATGCGTAATGATGCGACCGTCTTCCAAAGTGATGATATTACAACGGATGGCCATGTCGTCGGGGCGCATCTCATAACCGATGGAGGCTGCCTCCAACGGACCGCGACCCTCATACACTTTGTTCAGGTCATAGCCTAAAATGGCTGTGTTGGCCACTTCCGAACCAGGAGGAAACCCTTCGGGCACAGTCAGCAACCGTCCGGTTCTCCCTTCTTTTGCCAACAAATCCATGTAGGGCGTTTTCGCATACTGCAGCAGCGTTTTTCCACCCAACCGCTCCACGGCATGGTCAGCCATCCCGTCACCTAATATAATGATATGCTTCATAATCCTACTTGCTAAAATAATTCTCTCAAAATCCCAGGTTTTCCTAGGCTTTAGGGCATCCTAGGCTTTCCTAGAAATACTTAGGCTTTCCTTTGTCAAAACGCAGGGATAATCTCTTGCACGCCCTTACACATTCGCCACCGACATGATGTTGGCGAACACTCCTGCTGCTGTCACGCTAGCACCGGCGCCATAACCTTGTATCTGCATGGGATATTCCTTATAGCGCTCGGTGGTTAGCATCACAATATTGTTCGAGCCTTCCAAGTTATAGAAAGGATGGCCTTGTTCCACTTCCTGAAGTGATACGGAGGCTTTGCCCATTTCCATCTTAGCTACAAAGCGCCAACGCTTTCCTTCCTTCTCCAAACGTGCGCGGCGATTCTCAAAATCTGCGTCAACCTCGGGCAGATGCTCCCAAAACTCTTCTACATTGCCTTCGAACAGATGGTCGGGCACAAACAGGTTCTTTTCCACATCTTCCTGTTCTATCTTATAACCGGCCTCACGTGTCAGAATTACCAGTTTCCTGACCACATCGGTGCCGCTAAGGTCAATGCGCGGGTCGGGCTCGGCATATCCTTGCTCGCGGGCGCGTCGTACGGTCTCCGAGAAAGGCACATCGGCTGCTATCTCATTGAAAATGAAATTCAACGTGCCGCTCAAAACCGCTTCAATCTTGAGAATATGGTCGCCAGAGTTGCGCAGGTCATTGATGGTGCCGATGATGGGCAGGCCTGCGCCGACATTGGTCTCGAAACGGTATTTCACACCGCGCGACAAGGCGGTTTGTTTCAACCGCATATATTGTTCGTAATCTGAAGATGCGGCAATCTTATTTGCGGCGATGATATTGATGTTATGCTCTAAAAATGTCTGATACAGGCTCGCCACTTCTTTGCTTGCAGTGCAATCCACAAACACGCTGTTGAAGATGTTCATGCCTAATATCTCGTCGCGCAGGTGCGAAGGGTTGCTCGGTTCTGAGGCTTTCAATTGCTCGCGGTAGTTATCCAGATCGATGCCGTCGCGGTCGAAGATGGCGTTTTTCGAACTGGCTATACCTACTACGTTCAATTTCAGACGGTTACGCTCTTTCAACTCCTCGTATTGCGAGCGTATCTGCTCCAGCAGTTTGCCGCCTACGGTTCCGGTTCCGCACACAAATAGGTTCAGCACTTTATATTCTGACAGGAAGAACGAGTCGTGGAGCACGTTCAGCGATTTGCGCAGGAATCGTGATTCCACCACAAACGAAATGTTTGTCTCGCTCGCACCCTGTGCACAGGCGATGACGCTGATGCCGCTGCGGCCCAATGTGCCGAATAGTTTGCCCGCGATACCGGGCGTATGCTTCATGTTCTCGCCCACGATTGCGATGGTGGCAAGGCCGCTCTCCGCATTCATGGGGAACATCGCACCGGTCAATATCTCTTTGGCAAACTCATTGTTCAGCACATTCACTGCCGACAGGGCGTCCTCGTCTCTCACGCCTATACTCGTAGAGTTCTCTGATGAAGCCTGCGACACCATGAACACGGATATGCCGTTATCAGCCAAAGCCGTAAAGATGCGGCGGTTCACTCCGATCACACCCACCATCGACAAACCTGTCACCGTGATAAGTGTCGTGCCCTTGATGCTCGAAATACCCTTGATGGGCTTGCGGTCGTTCTCTATCTTTTCCTTGATAACTGTGCCGGGCGACGACGGGTTAAACGTGTTCTTGACCTTGATGGGTATGTTTTTGATACAGACGGGATAGATTGTCGGGGGATAGATGACTTTCGCGCCGAAGTTGCACAATTCCATCGCCTCGATATAACTCAGTTCGTTGATCGTGTAGGCTGATTTGATGACTTTCGGGTCGGCGGTCATGAAACCGTCAACGTCTGTCCAAATCTCCAGTACTTCGGCATCGAGTGCGGCGGCGATGATCGCAGCGGTGTAGTCACTGCCGCCGCGGCCAAGATTGCTGATCTCACCACTGTCGCGGTCTCGGCTGATGAAACCAGGTACAAGCGATACCTTAGGCAAGTCGGCAAAAGTCTCTTTTACCAGACGGTTGGTTAAGTCGCTGTCCAACACGTGCTTGCCGTTTTTGCGTTCCGTCTTGATGAAATCGCGCGCGTCAAACCATTTTGCGCCTTTCACCAGTGTGGCTACTATCTTACTGCTCAGACGCTCGCCATAACTCACTATCGCATCTTGTGTCTTCTCGCTCAGGTCATGAACGAGATACACACCGAAGAAAATGCTTTTCAACTGGTCGAAAAGCGAATCTACACTGCGGAATAAGTCTTCACGTTTTTGGGGATCGGTGATAATGGTGTCTATCATTTGATAATGGCGAGCGACCATTGACTCAAATTCTTGCTTATAACGTTCATCACCCGATACCGCCAGCTGAGAGGTGGATATCAACTTGTCAGTTATGCCGCCAAGGGCACTGACTACCACTACTACAGGCTGTTGCTTGGCTTCAGCCTCTACAATTCTTTTCAAGCACTGGATGCTCTTCACGGAACCAACGGATGTTCCGCCAAATTTTAATACTTTCATTGTTCTTGTTATGTGCATTGGTACCCCTTCACAACAGGGGATTCTTCCAATTTTAAAATTATTGGGTGCAAAAGTACGAATAAGCGAGTAAAAAGCAAAATTTTTTTTTGCTTTTTCGAGCGTGAGTACTTTCAAAGGAATTAAAAGTACGAATAAGCTAGTAAAAAGCAAAATTTTTTTGCTTTTTCCGAACGTTAGTACTTTTAAAGAAGTAAAAAAGTCAAAACAAAATACAGTTGAAAAACCAAATTTATATCAAAAATACAACCCTATTTCGCAAAAAAACGGAAAAAACTTCCATGTATCACAATTTTTTGCTAACTTTGGGCGTAATTTCTAAAAAAAGACAACGTGAGATACAAAATATCATTACTCCTCATATTTCTCATGCCGTTCATGGTCATGGCGCAGAAAATCTCTCTGGGTTCGCTCGTCACTAAAGAAGGTAACCAATATCAAGGTGAAATCGTGTCGGGCAAGGCTCACGGGAGAGGTGTCATGAATTTCAAAAACGGAGATTTTTACGAAGGCGAATTCATCAAAGGAAAGCGCCAAGGACATGGCATCTATGTCTTTGCAGATGGAGAGAGATATGAGGGGCAATGGCAGAACAACCAGCGACATGGTCAAGGCACGTTCTATTTCCTCAACAACAACAAATACGAAGGCATGTGGTATCGCGACCAGCAGCACGGCAAGGGAACCATGTATTATTTCAATGGTGACCGTTATGAGGGCGGATGGTATCGCGACAAGCGTGAAGGGCAGGGGAGATACACCTTTGCCACCGGGCAGTATTATGAGGGGGCATGGAAAAACGACATGAAAAACGGACAGGGGTATTTCGACTGGGCCGACGGTTCGTCCTATCGTGGTAATTGGGAAAACAATGAACGCTCGGGACAAGGCCTTTATGTCTATGCCTCTGGCGATATTTATAACGGTGGTTGGACCCACGATCTTCAAAACGGTAAGGGAAAATACACATTCCAAAACGGTGACGAGTATAACGGCTCATACGTCAGGGGTGAAAGAACGGGCGAGGGTATCATACGCTTCGCCAATGGCGATGTCTATAACGGTCATTTCAATCATGGCGACCGTTCGGGCATGGGCACGTTCACTTGGAGCAACGGCGACATCTATGTCGGCAACTGGGCCAATGACAAACAACACGGAAGAGGTAAACTGACCAAGAAAAACGGCGATGTCTTCGATGGCGAGTTCCGTAACGGACAACCCGATGGCACCATCGTTTTCCACGGCCATGACGGAACCCGTTTCCGCGGCACGTATAAGAAAGGACTCCGTAATGGTGAGGCCATCGAAGAGACTAAAGACGGAAAACGTTTTGAAGGCTACTACAAAAACGGTGAGCGCGACGGCAAATTCGTGGAAAAAGACCGCAATGGTCAAATCATCGCCCGCGGCACATACGAAAACGGACGAAGAATAGACCAATAGTCAGTCCTTCCCGTCCCTCCCATAGTTCCCACTACTCCCTTATCTCCCCTTCGACCCTCAACCTTTAGAATACTAAACCCTCAACCCTCAACCTTCCATGATAATCGACACCATTTCAAACTTCGAAAAGTACATCACACTCAACCCGCTCTTTCAAGTAGTGGCCGATTTCCTTCAGAAAAACGACCTCAACCAGATGGAAGAGGGAATCCACGAAATAAAAGGGAAAGACCTCTTTGTTAATATCACCACGGCTGCTGCCCGTACTATCGATGAGGCGGTGCTTGAGACCCACCGCCTCATGATCGACATACAGTTGCCATTGTCTGTCGAAGAAACTTATGGTTACACTCCAGCCGGGGATTTACCTCCTGCACCTTATGTCGAGGAGAAAGACCTTACGCTCATTCCTGGTGTCGCAGCACAAAGTTATGTCACTTGCCGGCCGGGCATGTTTGCTGTTTTCTTCCCCCAAGACGGTCATGCGCCATGCATCGCGTCTAAAAATTTCAAAAAAGCAATCTTCAAAGTAAAAGCATAATAAAATACTATGGCAGAAGTTAAAAAAACAACCAGGAAACCCAGAGTAAGAGAACCCAAACACATTGGGTTGGTTCAAAATGATCCTTATCTCGAACCTTATGAGGCGGCGATTCAAGGACGTCACGATCACGCGCTCTGGAAAATTAACCAATTGACACGTAACGGAAAGACCACCCTCACCGATTTTGCTTCCGGCTATGACTTCTATGGACTCCATAAGACCGCTCGCGGATGGGTATTCCGTGAGTGGGCTCCCACAGCCACAGAAATCTATCTCGTGGGCGATTTCAATGACTGGAAAGAGACTGACAAATATAAGGCTAAAAGAATTCAGGGCACGGGCAATTGGGAGTTGAAACTCTCAGAGAAGGCTGTCAAACATGGTGACCTTTACAAGATGCACGTGCATTGGGAAGGGGGCGAAGGTGAGCGTATTCCCGCATGGGCACAAAGGGTTGTGCAAGACGAGGACACCAAAATCTTCTCCGCACAGGTGTGGAATCCTGAGCCCTATCAGTGGAAGAAAAAATCATTCAAACCCAATGTCAACCCGCTGCTCATCTACGAATGCCATATCGGTATGGGACAAGATGCGGAGAAGGTGGGCACATATACCGAATTCCGTGACAATGTGCTGCCCCGTATCATCAAAGACGGTTACAACTGCATACAAATCATGGCTATTCAAGAGCATCCTTATTATGGCTCTTTCGGCTACCATGTCAGTTCCTTCTTTGCCGCATCCAGCCGCTTTGGCACGCCTGAGGAACTGAAATCACTCATCGACACCGCACACCAGAACGGCATTGCCGTTATTATGGATATTGTCCATTCTCATGCCGTGAAAAATGAGGTCGAGGGATTGGGCAATCTCGCCGGCGACCCCAACCAGTTCTTCTATCCCGGCGAGAAACATGAGCATCCCGCATGGGATTCGCTCTGTTTCGATTATGGCAAAGACGATGTCATTCATTTCCTGCTCTCCAATTGCAAATACTGGCTCAATGAGTTCCATTTCGACGGCTTCCGTTTCGACGGTGTCACGTCGATGCTATACTACAGCCACGGACTGGGGGAGGCCTTCTGCGATTACGGTGACTATTTCAACGGCCATCAGGACGATAACGCTATCTGCTATCTCACATTGGCCAACAAACTCATACATGAGGTCAACCCGCATGCTATCACCATTGCCGAAGAGGTGAGTGGTATGCCCGGACTGGCAGCTAAATTCGAGGATGGAGGCTACGGCTTCGATTATCGTATGGCTATGAACATCCCCGACTATTGGATTAAGACCATCAAGGAGGTCAGTGACGAGAATTGGAAACCCAGCAGCATCTTCTGGGAGGTGAAAAACCGTCGCAGCGACGAGAAAACTATCAGTTATTGCGAGAGTCATGACCAGGCACTTGTGGGCGACAAGACCATCATCTTCCGCCTTATCGACGCTGATATGTACTGGCATTTCAAAAAAGGCGACGAAAACGAGATGGCTCGTCGTGGTATCGCGCTCCATAAGATGATACGACTCGTTACTGCTGCTGCCATCAATGGCGGTTACCTCAACTTCATGGGCAATGAGTTCGGCCATCCCGAATGGATTGACTTCCCGCGCGAGGGCAACGGATGGAGTTATAAATATGCGCGCCGTCAGTGGAATCTCGTCGACAACAAAGAGTTGTGCTATCATTGGTTGGGCGATTTCGACCGTGAGATGCTCGCAGTCATCAAGAGCCAGAAGAATTTCCAGAAGACTCCCGTTCAGGAAATCTGGCACAACGATGGTGACCAGGTGCTTGCTTTCATGCGTGGCGACCTCGTCTTTGTCTTCAATTTCAGCCCCACACGCTCTTTCACCGATTACGGTTTCCTTGTTCCCACTGGTAGTTACGATGTGGTGCTCAATACTGATTCTAAAGATTTTGGTGGCAATGGTTTCGCCGACGACAGCGTTACTCACTTCACCAACTTCGACCCGCTCTACGTCGATGACCACAAAGAGTGGCTGAAACTCTATATCCCAGCGCGTTCAGCCGTAGTGTTGAAAAAGAATTAAACCCATCTATAGTCCTATAGCTCCTATAGTTTCTATAGCCTTCTATGCAAAACGACCGTATCATTAACAGACTCTATAAACCGGTGCACTGGATGTGCGCCGGTCTTTTCTGTGTGTTCACGTTTTGCTATATTTTCTTCTATCAGGCTGATATTCTTGCGCTGGGGCAGCATGTGTTGTCTGAGGGGCAGACGCATTTCAACCGTTCCGTCGGGGCGGTGCTGCTCACCATCGCTTTGTATCTCATACATATCCCTGTCCGACAACTCACACAACTCAAAAAACGGGCATATGCCCTCAATTACTTCCCTTCTTTGCTCATACTCGCAGTCATTACGGATGTGAGTCCTACCATCGACGAGCATTTCTCTTTTGGGGCGTGGATATGGGTCTTCCCTTTACTGCTGGTGGCTTTCGGACTCGCTGCCAGGTTCCTCTATCTGTTACAACCCTACGAAGAGGATTATGTCGGTTTTCCGCTCGTCTCCAAACCGGCATGGATCAATGTGGCTACGTTGCTCGTGATGTTCATCCTCACAGGTTGGGTCAGCAACCACAACGACGTGTTTCATTATCGTATGCGTATGGAGACGCTGCTCGAACAGGGACGTTTCGATGAAGCGTTGAAAGTGGCGGCGCATATTGAGAATACCGATGCCAATCTCGATTTCTTGAGGGCAGCGGCGCTTGCAAAGAAAAAACAATTGGGGGAGCGGCTCTTCGATTATCACTTGTCAGGTTCGTCTGCTGCGATGACATTCGATGGTAAAGACGTTAAAACACTTCAGATTCCCGATAGTGTTGTCAAAAAGTACATCACTAAAGGCATGAGGACCGATATGCTTCTTGCCGCTCATCTGCTCAATAGACGCCTCGATATGTTTGCCAAGAATGTCGGCGCACTCTACAACGACTCCACCATGCCTCCCTATTATCGTGAGGCCATGGCTATCTATCGCTTGGAAAACCACATCACACCTGTTACCAGCATGGATTCCGTCGCCCTCGAGCGTGCTCGAATCTACAAACAGTATATGGATGGCGCTACGGGTTCTTCCGCCCAAATTGATAATTTTGCCCGTCACTCACTCCCCCACACCTATTTCTATTATTATAACTATCACCCTTCCAAAAAGTGATATTCTGCGGAATTAGGTGTCATGCTGTGTCCGCCCGTACGAGCAAAGCGAGTTCAATAACAACGAATTTCACGAATTATACGGATATAAGCACATAAAATGCTATTCGTATAATTCGTGAAATCCGTTGTCCTATAATAGTTTTAGGAGAGGGCTTAGTGTTTAGTGCCCTCCGTCCCTGATTCGAATCCGTGAAATCTGTTATGATTCGTTTAATTAGCGAAATTCGTAGTCTCGTGAAATACGTAGTCCCCAGAAACTCCCGAAATTCGTGTCTTATTTCGCGGGCAATCCCAGTTTCTCGCGGACGTAAGCCAGTGCTTTCACCCAGTCGGTGTCTAACGAGAACTGAGTCAGGAAACGGTTGTCATTGCAGTAACTCTGTGTGAACTCCGTGTCGGGATCGTTGAAACGCGGGAACAGAATACTTGCCTCCTTGAACAGCAACAGGATGTTGCGGCGGTCCTTCTCCTTCTCTGCACGGGTCAGACGGGTCTGGAAAATATGCACATAGTTGTAAAGGGCGATGGCCTGGTTGTCAATCTCACCCCATACGCTGGCGGGCACTTCCACCTTCGAAAGGTCAAAATTGCCGTCAGTGTTTTCCGGGAATTGTTCCATCATCATTTTACCGGCCCAATATTTGATGGCGTTGCTCTTAAACTTCGCTATCTTGCGCACCTCAATGGATTTGCGTGCGTCATTTGCGACAGAGTCCGACATATGGATGATTTCCTTGTAGATGTCTTGTGCTGATGCACTGGTCAGACCTGCAAACAGCATCATGACCACAAATAATACCTTTTTCATCTTCATTGCTATGTGAATTGTTATTTTTCTTATTTTTAATTAGATAACTACTATTTTTCTCTTTTATTGTGTTATGCGGGTTTACTCACCCTTCAATTGATATTGAATACTGCAAAGATAAGGAAAAAAAATTCATATAGAAGAAAAAATAGCTTTCTTTTTGCTTATTCCCTTCATTTTCGGTTCGATACGCCGCTTTTAGTGTCATCCAATCAGCATAATTGGGCAAAAA
>CAMJAO010000034.1 GCA_946403615.1 uncultured Prevotellaceae bacterium | reverse complement strand
GCCTCGGGATCAGGCCTGACGGACGGTATCATCGGACTCTGCAACAAGGGAAAATTCCGCAAGCCGACAGACTGGGGCTCACTCCGCGCCTGGGGCTGGGGCGTCTCACGCCTGATAGACTACTTTGAGTCAGACAAGACGTTCGATGCAGCGAAGTGCGCCATAGAGGGCGTCTCACGTTATGGCAAGGCCTCGCTTGTGGCCATGGCATTCGACGAGCGCATTGCAGCCGGATTCATCGCCTCTTCAGGGAAGGCAGGTGCGGCAGGATGGCGCCGTGATTGCGGTGAGAGCATCGGCAACATTGTCTCAAATCAGGAGTATCATTGGGTTTGCGGTAATCTTATCAAATACGGTACAGACCCGATGACCGAGAACGACATGCCTGTTGACCAGCATGAACTGATAGCACTCTGTGCACCGCGCGCCTGCTTCATTTCCACGGGCAGTTGGAATGGCGACAAATGGCAAGATGTGGTCGGCTCGTTTATATCTGCCTCAAAGGTTTCGCCTGTATATGAGCTGCTCGGATATAAAGGCTTAGGCACAGACCTCTTCCCTGGCATGGACAACGGCCTGATGGACGGCCGACTCACTTATCGTCAGCATCACGGCGGTCATGAAGCAGGCCCCAACTGGCCCTTCTTCCTGGATTTCTTTGAGCGTGAGGTGGTAGGAAAGTAGGAGAGCCTGAGCCCCCTTATACCCGCTAGGAGCCCCCCTCTATACTTCCTGAGAGCCCCCTCGATATCCCCTCCTGACTCCCCCGTTTGTCGGGGGAGGGCAACCCCCGAGGGGGAGAGAACGGCCTGTGGGCCGTTTTTGTTGTTTTTATGTTCTCAATGTTGTCTTTTGAAACCGACTGCTTATCTTTTGAAATCAAATAGTTTTGCACCAATGATTATTTATAAATACGGCAAATTGTCAAAAATGAAATAATGAAATTCCTATTTGTTGACATTTTCTCCTATCTTTGCACATAATAAAAAAGAAAACCGATTTATTTTAAGCCAAAACAATAACACAATCAATACCTTTATGAACAAATCAAAACTACTTATTGCGTTGATGCTGTTTGTCATGGGTTGGTCGCAATCCAAGGCTGAGACCCTGACAGAAGACTTCAACAATGTGACCATCCTGAAAGATGGCGCTCCGGTGTCGAGTTGGGCAACCGGCAACAGCCTAAGCAACGGCTGGTTTATCATCGGCGAAGGTGGCATCTATACCGACGCGGATTATTATACCGGATATTACGGGCTCATTTCCGACGGCAACGAGGGCAAATGCGTCGCTTACAGTTACGGTAAGACCAATAGCGCCTATCTGGCCATCCCCGAGACACTGACCGGCGAGGTGACTTTCGACGCCAAAGCCACACGCACATCGAGTTCTTATCTGTCATCTGTGGAGATCAGCCTCTATGAAGTGAACGATGACAACACCATCGGCAGTAAGATAGGAACGGTGAAACCCCAGACATCATCCTGGTCTTCATTCTCCATCGATTTGGGCACAGAGGGAAAAAAGGTGGCGTTCTTCATGGTTTGCGCCGCCATTGACAATTTCTCTGCCGCTATCTATGAAGAGGGCACCGAGGTGAAAGCCGTCGCCGTGAATGCTTTCGAGGCCGTTGAGACATCCGTCAATGCTGATGCCTCAGGCAATTACACCGCTACATTCACCGCTACCGTCGAGAATAAGGGCAATGTGGACATCACCGCTGCCGACAATGTGACGGTGAGCCTGCTCGACGCGTCGAAAAACGTCATCGCCACATCTGAGCCGGTAGTCATCGCTCAGGGCGCTACTGGTGACGTGACTCTGACTTACGAAGGCACAGTCGCGAAAGACGGCGAGGTGACATTCTACTTGAAAGAAGACCTCACCGATAAAATGTTTGCCACACCTGCTGTCATCACGGTTCAAATGGCCGGAGCACGCTTCACCATCGACACCGACGGCAAGTTGCAAGACCTCGGTTTTGTGGCAGTCGGTGAGACGGCAGAGAAGACATTCACCGTGACAAACAACGGCAATGCCGACATGAATATCACTTTCGGTGCACCCAAGACGTTGGAAGTGCCTGCCTCGCTCACTGTGGCTGCCGGCGCATCTGCCGACTTCGCTGTGGGATTGTATACCGGTGCGGCAGGCATCAAGAGCGGTGTCGTGGCGCTGACCACCGATGCCGTGGATGTCAAATCCTTTGAAATACCCGTCACAGGCTATGTCTATCCCGCCGATGCCGAGCACCTCGACTTCGCTTCGTTGCCATCAGCATGGACGGCTGTGGGCTTCACCGTCGCCGACGGCGTGGCTACTGCCGAGTATGGCACCAACACACTGACATCGCCTGCCATCCTCGTCAAGGAAGGCTATGCGCTTGCCGTCAAGGGTAAACTCCTTTCGTCGATGGGCGAACTCACCGTGCGAGGCTCTGCCGATGGCGGTGACACTTGGACAGCCTACAGCAAGACGTTCAATGTCGATGGCGGCGAATTTGGCGCTACTGACTTTACTACGGTCGAACTGACCGATATCCCCGCCAATGTCAATACGCTGGTATTCGAGGCTATGCGCTTTGCCATCGACGATATCGCCGGATTCAACTACAATGACAATGCACCGAAGATGGAAGTGACACTCGACGGAAATGCTGTGACCGAGGATGACTTCGGACTCTTGACCGCCAATGCCACTCACACCTACACTGTGGCCAATGTCGGCACGGGCACATTGAACGTGACCATCGCTTCTGACGGCACCGACTTCACCGTCAATCCCGCCACGCTCGAGGTGGCAGGCGGCGAGACGGCTACCTTCGACGTGACCTTCCATTTCCCCGAAGAGACATTTGGCGAGAAGACCGGTGTCATTACCGTCACGCCCGGCCACGAGGGCTTGTCGCCCGTCAGCATCACAGTGAAAGCGCTGACCAAAGACCCGAATCTCTGGAATGAGGACTTCGAAGGCGGCGCAATGCCACAGTACTGGATCAGTGAGGGCAAATGGGAAGTGACCACTCCGACCTATGAGGGCAGCAACGGCACCTACATGGCTTCCATCCGCTCGCTGAACGCGCCCAAAGCCCTGACCACTCCGCGTTTGCAGGCAAAGGCTGGCGACGAACTCGAATTCTATATCGGCATGCAGTATGACGACGAGCCGCTGTTTATCGAATATTCTGACGACGAACGTGAGACATGGACCAAGATAGACGCTAATGTGGAGAGTTACACCGAGTCGGGAACAGTCACCTTCACCGCTCCTGCCGACGGATACTATTATCTCCGCTTCACCGCCACTTTCGCCATGCTCGACAATTTCCTCGGTTTCAAACTGGCTGTCAAGGAGCATGACATGGCTATTACCGCCAGCGACATCCCGACTGAAGGCAAAGTGTATGTGGAATATACCGCCACAGTGACCTTGCAAGAACTCACCGGCAAGGATGAAGCCATTTCGGCAACGCTCTATGTCAACGACGAACCCGTAGCCGTTATCGACGATGATATCGTGACAGCCAACAGCACAAAGACGTTCACCTTCTCATATACTCCGGAAGTTCCGGGTGAAGACCTGCCCGTGTATATCGGAGTGATTTATGCCGGCGGTACACTGAAGACCGATGTGGCTTCTCTGACCATCGCTCCCGCTTATACACTGAGCGAAAACGGCGGCAACACCATTGAGGAGGGCAACCAACCTGTGGTCAACTTGATTTACACCGTGACCAGCGAGTGGAATACCATCTGCCTCCCCTTCGCGGTGGATGACCTCTCAGTCTTTGGCGAAGGCACCACAGCCTACGAGTTGAAAGGCTTCAGCGCAGGTGTGCTGCAATTCTCGCCTGTGGAGAAGATGGAGGCCGGATATCCTTATCTGTTGAAGATCCCCGCCTTGGCAGAGACCATCACCTTCCGCAATGTGGTCATCTATAGTTTCACCACCACGCCGCAGTCAGAGACCAAGGACGGAGTAACGTTCCACGGCTCATACGAACCGCTGGCAGCCCCTGCCATGGAAGGCATGTTCGGTGTGACCGATGCCGGTTCTATCAGTCGCGGCGGCAGCGGTGCCCATCTGCTGGGCCTGCGCGGCTATTTCGAGTTGCCTGCCGACGCCACCTCCAATGAGTATGGCATCATGATCGACGGTGCCGCGGTGACAGGTATCAGCAGTATCGAAAACAACCGGTTCGAAGGTGAAGTGTATGACCTCAGCGGCCGTAAGGTGAGCGATACGAAGTCGTTGAAACCGGGTGTCTATGTGACGAATGGAAAGAAAGTATTGGTAAAATAGGAGAGCACAACCATGAAGAAAACCTATATTCAACCCGAAGTAAAATCGGTGGCGGCGTATGCCGAGGAATTGTTAGGAGAGATAATCACCGGTAGTGACGGCAGTACCGTCACGTCAGATACGGAAGATGAGGAGGAAGACGATTACGATGGCGCTTTCCATACCAATGAAACCCGTATGTGGGAAGATATCTATTATCGCACAAATCTGTGGGAAAGATACTAAACCAAAATCCCCCAGCCAATTTCTGGCTGGGGGATTTTGATATGTTTGCTTTATTAGCCTAATTCGTCCTGTTAGTCGGTAACGATGAGCCTGATTTCGTTGTCTGTGAGGGTGATGAGACGTCGCTTGTAGAGGTCGCCGACAGCGCGCTTGAAGGTCTTTTTGCTTACACCGAAACGTTCGCGGATATCCTCGGCATCGCTCTTGTCGCCCAAGTCGCATATCCCGTCGTTTTGCTCCAGATACTCGAGCAGTACTTCGGAGAAATCGGTGGTGGCGCGGCGTCCGGTGGGTTGCAGCGTGATGTCGAGTTTGCCGTCGGGCCGCACATTGTCCACAAAGCCGCGAAGACGGTCGCCGGTGTGGATGTCGGTGAACAGTTGGTCACGATAGACCAATCCGGAGTATTGATTATCGACGATGACCTTAAATCCCAGTTCCGTCTTTTGCCACACCAACAAATCCACCTCGTCACCATGGCGGTAGGGTGGGATGTCGTCATTGAGGTAACGGTCGACCTTGGCCGTAGCCATGATGCGGTAACTCTCCTCATCAATCATCACATACACGATATAACCTTTGTCGCGCTCCATCCGCATTTTCTGCTCGCGGAAGGGACAGAACAGGTCTTTCATCAGTCCCCAGTCGAGAAATGCACCATATTGGTTGACCCAAGAGCATTTCAAGAAAGCGAAGTCGCCCACCTGCGCCAAGGGGTGCTCGGTGGTGGCGATGAGCCGCTCATCCTGGTCGAGATAAATAAACACCTCTATCTCATCACCTATATGCGCGTCTTTCGGCACATAGCGGGCGGGTAAAAGTATCTCGCCGTCTTTACCTCCGTCAAGATACAAACCGAAATCCACGCTTTTGACTATCTTTAAGCGGTTATATGTTCCCAGATTCATTTTATCGTGTTTTTGTCATTCATTCTATTAGCCAATCATAAAGTCTAATGTTCAAAGAACAATGCTTCCGTCTTTCAAATGGATGGTGCGGTCGGTGATGGTGGCGAGGCTTTCGTCGTGTGTGACGATGACGAAGGTCTGTCCGAACTGTTCGCGCAGGTCGAAAAACAACTGGTGCAATTCCGTCTTGTTTTTGCTGTCGAGGCTTCCTGACGGTTCGTCGGCCAAGATGACCGCCGGTTGGTTGATGAGTGCCCTTGCCACAGCCACGCGTTGTTTCTCGCCGCCCGACAACTCGTTGGGTTTGTGTGTGGCGCGGTCTGACAGTCCCATGAACGTCAACAGTTCCTCTGCCCTTCGGCGTGCCTCATGGGTGGGTGTGCCGGCGATATAGGCGGGTATCATGATATTCTCGATGGCGGTGAACTCCGGCAGCAACTGGTGGAACTGGAAAACGAACCCCAGATGTTTGTTGCGGAACTCAGAGAGTTGGTTCGACGACAGCCTGCTCACATTGATGCCGTCAACGGTGATTTCTCCGCTGTCGGGCTTGTCGAGCGTGCCGATGATTTGCAGCAGGGTGGTCTTACCGGCTCCGCTGGGTCCTACGATGCTCACCACTTCGCCTTTTTTGATTTTCATGTCAATGCCTTTAAGCACTTGCAGATTGCCGAAACTCTTTGTGATGCCATGAATGTCAATGATATAGTCATTGCTGTCGGTGTTCTCTTCCGTTGGAATGGACATTTGGGGCGTCTCGTTGTTTGCCGTTTCGTCCATAAGGTCTTTGTTGATATCGTCCATTTTTATAAAGTTATTCTGTTGTTGAAGACTTTCTCTTCACCCTGAAAATTTCTCGGATAGCCTCATAGGCGCTCTTCTCCTCATGATGCTGCGGTTCGGCGAAGGTCAGGTTGTCCATGCGGTCGCCATACTGGTCGGGGAAAATAATCATCAGGTTTTTCCCTTTGAAATTTTGCTCCAACTCGCTGGGCAGTTGGTCGAGTGCGCTTTTATAAGAGATGGTGCCGTGGCGCGAGGTGACGACGACGAACAAATGGTCGTCGTGGATGCTCTTTGCCAGTCGTGGCATCTCGTTCCAGTGCTCCATCTCCTGATACTCCGCTCTGACGCTCTTGTGGTGCGCTGCCAAGTATCTCTCGATGAGTTTGAGCGTGTCGGCCCGTCCGTTGAAGATGATGCGGCAGTCGAGGTTTCCAGCCAATCTTGCCAACCGCTCCACCCATCTGTGGAAGCCCGGTTCAAACTGTGCCTTTGAGGGTACCGCCACTTGTATGCGGCGTAGTGTGTTGAGCGGTTGTTTAAGTCTGACGAAGGTGATTTGGCGGTCCAGCCCGTTGTAGAGGCTTTTCGCGAAATTACCCCAGAATGTCGGCGACTGCTCTTTATGGATGTGCATGCCCATGACGATTTCCGAGGCGTCGAACTCTTTGAACGCGTGCTTGATGCCGTTGGCGATATTCGCGGCTATGCGCACCTGGGTCTGCATGCGCACGTTATAAGCGCTGGCCGCTTTCACCAGGTTGTCGAGCAATCGCCGTCCCGTCTCTTGTCCTTGTTGCCGGTGCGCGCCGTCAATCACCACATTGAGCGCCACCATGCCACGGTTCAATTGTGTGTTGCGCATCATGGCAGCCACGGAGAGCAATCCTACGGCTATCTCGGGATATTTCACACAGATGAGGATTTTCTCGTCATCGTCGTTCTTGTCATCCTCGTGCTGTTGCTTGTCGATAATAATTAATTGCTTGGCGGTCTGTTCGGTCACCAGTGTCGAGATGATACAGGTGAACAAAATCATGATAATCACCCCGTTGAGCATGTCGGCGCTCACAAGATATTCACCCGGCGCCACTTCTAACCGTCTCCCCACCATGATCATCGCGATGGCACCGGCAGCATGGGCCGAGGTCAGGCCGAACATCATGTGGCCCGACGAGAGCGGCAACCGTCCGATGATACAAGCCAGATAGGCTGCCACTCCTTTGCCGAATGTTCCCATGAACACAAACAGCAGCACCACCCAAATGATGGCGCCCCCTTGGAAGAGCAGGCGTATGTCAATCAGCATGCCCACACCTATCAGGAAATAAGGGATAAACAACGCATTGCCGGTAAACTCGATGCGGTTCATTAGCGGTGAGAGGCGCGGCACGTAGCGGCTGAGAATCAATCCTGAGAGAAAGGCTCCGAAGATACCCTCCAATCCTACGGCCTCGGCCAGCACGGCACTGATGAACATCTCAGCCAAGATGAAGATGAACTGCATCACCGCGTCGGAATATCGGCGCAGGAACCATCGTGTGAGTCGCGGCAACAGCATCACCATGCCCACGCAATAGACAATCAGTTTGGCGACGAACAGCAACCAATAGGTGACACTTCCGCCGCCATTGGTGTAAGAACTGGCGATGGCGGCGATGAACACCAGTGAGAGAAACAGGGCTATCATCGTGCCGCCCACGCTGAGCAGCACGCTGCGGTGCTGTTGCAGTCCGTAACGTCCGATGATGGGGTAGGCCACCAGTGTGTTTGACGACATGATGCACCCCAACAGCAGCGATGCCGGTACAGAATAGTGGAGGATGGGACCCGAGAAGCAGAGCGTGATGAAAAAGGGCACGATAAACGTCAACAGCCCGAACACCAGCATCTCATATTTGTTTTTCTTAATGTTCTCTACGTCCATCTCCAGTCCGGCGAGGAACATGATATAGAGCAGTCCCACGCGCCCGAAGAGTTCAAACGACTCGTCGCGCTGAAGGATATTGAGCCCGTATTCACCAATCAGGATGCCCGCCAACACCATTCCGATGATATGCGGAATCCTCAGTTTGCCCATGATGATGGGGGCAAACAGGATGATGCACAACACGAGAAAGAAAATCAGTGTTGGGTTGGTGATGGGGAAATATGCGGACAGGTCGGGCACTTTGAGATATTAGATAGAGTTAAATATTGAGATGATGTGTTCCAAAATTAAATATTTATGAGTTTTATGTGTCTAAAATGTAAAAATATGCAATTAGGCTGTCAATTATGTGGCAAAATTAAGAAAAAAATCGTTATTTGTTGCAGTTTTGATAAAAAATAGTTCGTTTTGCTGACTTTTTTATGTTGTGACACTGTTTTTTTTCGTACTTTTGCAACCGCAAATACAATATGTAATTTTTGTAAGATATGAAAGTAGCAATAGTAGGTGCAAGCGGTGCCGTGGGGCAAGAGTTCCTCCGGGTGCTGGCTGAGCGTGAGTTTCCCATCGATGAACTTCTTCTTTTCGGCTCGCAGAGAAGCGCCGGAAGTAAATACACGTTCCGTGGTAAGGAAATAGAGGTGAAACTTCTTCAGCATAATGATGACTTCAAAGGTGTTGACATAGCCTTCACATCGGCAGGTGCCGGCACATCGAAAGAGTTTGCAGAGACCATCACGAAATATGGTGCTGTGATGATTGACAATTCCAGTGCCTTCCGTATGGACGAGGATGTGCCCCTGGTGGTGCCGGAGTGTAACGCCGCTGACGCATTGGTGCGTCCCCGAGGCATCATCGCCAACCCCAACTGTACTACCATCATGATGGTGGTGACCCTGCAACCCATAGAGAAAATCTCTCACATCCGCCGCATACATGTGTCGTCGTATCAGAGCGCATCGGGTGCCGGAGCGGCTGCCATGGCTGAGTTGCAACAGCAATATCAGGACATTGTCGAGGGCAATCCCGTCACCGTCAAGAAATTCCCCTATCAGTTGGCATATAATGTCATCCCTCAGATTGATGTGTTCCAAGACAACGGATACACGAAGGAGGAGATGAAGATGTTTAATGAGACGCGCAAAATCATGCACTCCGACGTGTGTTGCTCGGCCATGTGTGTGCGTGTGTCGTCACTGCGTGCCCATTCTGAGAGTGTGTGGGTTGAGACCGAGCGTCCAGTCAGTGTGGAAGAGGCACAGGCAGCCCTTGCCGCCGCTCCGGGCGTGACTTTGCTCGACGACCCTGCTCATCTGGTCTATCCCATGCCGTTGGAAACCGCTGGCAAAGACGATGTGTTCGTAGGTCGTGTGCGTAAGGATTTAGCCAATGAGTGCGGCCTGACCTATTGGCTCAGTGGCGACCAGATACGCAAGGGTGCAGCCCTCAATGCCGTTCAGATAGCTGAGTACCTGATTAAGACCGAGTTTTGAGTCCGTAGATTTTGATTCCATCAAGATAGAGAAATGAGCCCGGCGGGCTCATTTCTCTCTTTTTTTGAACTTATTTTTACAGTGTGTCCGCACACTGTAAGAATGGCAATTTTTTGTCTCTTGTCATGACAAATCTTTGGCGTTTTTAACAACTAAAAATCTTGCGTATTCAGAAAATAATCGTATCTTTGCAAACTGATATTCTTTTTTTGAACAGTAAATATTTTCTTTATAAAACTTTAAATTATGAAAAAACACTACTTTTTCATTCTTGCTTCCGCTGCATTGCTGTGGGCTCCCAAGGCTCAGGCTCAGACCATTCTGAGCGAGGACTTTGAGACAGAAAGCACCACGCTCATATCGCAGCCGGTAGCCGCAGGCGAAGGTTGGACCACCGTCGACAGTTACAAGGGAAGCAAAGCCTCGTATGTGTGGCATAACTATTACACCAACAGTGAAGAGAATCCCACCATCAATGGCAAGCATTGCGCATCCTGTGATGGTCCCATCTCTTATTCTGCCGACGGTAAAGGACCTCGTGAGGAAATCCTCCTGTCACCAGAATTGGACCTCAACGATTTCTATGAGTTGAATTTCATCTTCAAAGTCAGCCCGATGAATGCCTACGACAACTCGAGATACGACCTTCAGGTACGTGTGGTCGAGGGCAACAACCTGGCTGGTGCAGAGACCATCTTCTCCATCCAAAACGAGAACATGCTGCGCGAAAGCGGTGTCATGACCTTCCCCATCAGCGAATGGTCGCCTTTCTCACCGAAAATCAGTCTGGCTGACTGGAAAGGTCAGAAAGTGCGTCTGGCATTCGTCTATAAGATGATGACCGACATTGCCAATGTCGTGTGGTTGGATGATGTGAAAGTCTATCGTGTCAACGAGGAGACAGGTCCGCGCCCGGTGATGAGCACCGACCGTTACACTTTCCCCGAGATGTACATCGGCGAGAAATTCTACAGCGAGGTAATCACCATGACCAACATGGGACTCAATGGCTTGAAGGTGACGGGTATCGACTTGCCCGCAGGCATGTCGTGCACACTTGACCCCGCCAGTGTCAACCTCAATAAATATGAGAATGTGCAGTTCCAACTCGCTTATAGCGCGTCGCTCACCAGCCCCGTCAGTGGCAATGTGGTGATACACACCAACGGCGGCGATGTCAATATCGCTTACAATACCACTAAGATGGATGTTCCCGAGGGCTACATCCTGGAGAATTTCGAAGGCTATTTCCCGCCGGCAGGATGGACCCGCAACCAGAATGGCTGGACAGGTCGCAGTGCCGCCATCGAAGGCGACCAGTCGGCTTACGCCACCGCTTCGCTGTCAAACTCTTACCTCGTGTCGCCGCGTCTCGACCTGAGTCATGGCGGACAACTCACCTTCACTTATTATAACTTCTTCGAGAGTTTTGAGGGTGACACTTATCAGATGAATGACTTCAGTGTGGAAGTGTCATACGATGGCGGTCAGGAGTGGGTTAACCTCTGGACCTTTAATTACGAACTGATGAGTTATGGCGAGACCAAGACTCTTGATCTGGGCACGGGTACCAATAATTCAAAAGTACGCTTCGTACTCACGGGCGTTACCTCTCAAGACGGTGATATAGACCCGTTCGCAGATGTCTATCTCGACCGCGTGCTGCTCCCCAATGTCTATGGTGCCAACGGTGTGCCGAAGGGTGTGACGATGATTTCGCCGAAACTTGGCGCACACGATATCTATCCGCGTGACATCAAACTTGAGTGGGGTCCCGCTCAGTTTGCCGAGGGCTATAAGGTGTATGTGGGCAGCAATGACGCCGCTGACAACCTCGTCAATGGCGTTGACGTGCAGGATGCCCTCACCTTTACCATCCCCGAGGCTGGTTATGAGACCACTTACTATTGGAAGGTTGTGCCTTACAACAGCGTGGGCAGTACAAATGATGATGATGTGCTTGTATGGAGTTTCACCACGCAGCCCGACGCATCTGTCATGGAATTCCCCTATGAGGAGAACTTCGACGAGTTGACCTCTAAAGACCCGCCAACAGGTTGGTTGAGCACCACCACCGCAGAGTGGGAGAACCGCCGTTGGGAACCGCTCAACACCAACAAGGCTTACGGAGGCACTGGCATTTCTATGTATACCATGTGGCTCAATGCCGGCAAATCGTCAACTCTCACCTCACCTCAGTTCAATCTGCCTGCCGATGGCCAATCGATGTCTATCTCCTTCGTATGGGGCGACAACCATCCTGTGGATTTGATTATCGATGAGTCTGGTCTGCTGGAGAAACAAAACGTTCCCGGCGGTAACGGCTACAGCGATGTGGTCTTCGAAATCTACAGCGACGGCGAATGGCATCAGGCTGCTTATCTGTCAGAGAACTACAACGAAGACGGAGACACCAAATACTGGCGTAATGAGACAGTGGATTTGCAAGAATATGCAGGCAAGACCGTTCAGTTCCGCTGGATCAACAATAGCTATGGCAGCCGTCATCGTGGTGCAGCCCTCGATAATATCGTCATCGACGGTACCGTGGAGAGCGGTGTGA
>CAMJAO010000033.1 GCA_946403615.1 uncultured Prevotellaceae bacterium | reverse complement strand
GGTACGGTGGTGAGATGAAGAAAGGTATGTTCTCGATGATGAACTACTTCCTGCCGTTGCAGGGTATCGCAGCCATGCACTGCTCTGCCAACACCGACATGGAAGGCAAGAACACCGCTATCTTCTTCGGACTCTCCGGCACAGGTAAGACTACTCTTTCTACCGACCCGAAACGTCTGCTCATCGGTGACGACGAGCACGGATGGGACGACGACGGCGTGTTCAACTTCGAGGGCGGCTGCTATGCAAAGGTTATCAACCTCGACAAAGAGAGCGAGCCCGACATTTACAACGCTATCCGCCGCGACGCACTGTTGGAGAACGTGACTGTGGCTGAGGACGGAAAGATTGACTTCGCTGACAAGAGCGTGACCGAGAACACCCGCGTAAGTTATCCTATCGAGCACATCGAGAAGATTGTGAAGCCCATCTACGGCAAGAGCGCTGGTCCCGCTGCTGAGAATGTCATCTTCCTGAGCGCTGACGCATTCGGCGTACTGCCTCCCGTGTCTATCCTCGATCCTGAGCAGACAAAATATTACTTCCTGAGCGGATTTACCGCTAAGTTGGCCGGTACAGAGCGCGGCATCACTGAGCCTACTCCTACCTTCTCGGCTTGCTTCGGCCAGGCATTCCTCGAGTTGCATCCCACCAAGTATGCTGAGGAACTGGTGAAACGCATGGAGAAGAGCGGTGCCAAGGCATATCTAGTGAACACCGGTTGGAACGGCACAGGCAAACGTATCAGCATCAAGGATACCCGTGGTATCATCGACGCTATCCTGGGCGGTGCCATCCTGAAGGCTCCCACCAAGCGCATCCCGTATTTCAACTTAGAAGTTCCCACACAGTTGGACGGTGTGGCATGGGGTATCCTCGATCCTCGTGACACCTACCAGAACCGTGCCGAATGGGATGAGAAAGCCAAAGACCTGGCTGGCCGCTTCATCAAGAACTTCGTGAAATACGAAGGCAACGAGGCAGGCAAGGCTCTTGTGGCTGCCGGTCCGAAACTCTAAAAAAACCTCACCCCCGAACACCCAACCCAACCCTTCCAAGGAAGGGAGAAGAAAGGCGAGGGGAGTGGTTTCCATAACATCCTCCTACAGGTCTCTGTGGGAGGATGTTTTTTGTAGGGTTACGGCAGGCGTCTTGGCTGTGAATTGTCGCAGCCGGAGCATCTGCGTATCTGGTTTGTGAGGTTTCATTTGACCTACATCAAAAATATTGACGAAATGAATAAAAAGTGGGGCGGATATATTGTGAGAGGGTGAAAAACGCTGTACCTTTGCATCGTGTTCGTGAGAATACATGTTTCATTAGGTTAGTAGTTTGATAGATTTTTTTTAAGGTAAAGATTATGTTATTAGATTCAGAAACAACTGCGATGTTAGTCTTTACTCTTTTGATGACGGTATTAAGCGTCACTACTTTGGTAAAGACAAGTCATCGTTAAAGATGTTTTCAGGAGGCCGGGATGAGCGATTCATGTCGTCCTCTTTTTTTGTGAAAACTCTAAACAGAACCCAATCCTAATGACCGAATTGGGTTAAAAATACTCATTTATTCCATAATTTACATAATAAAGCGTCAAAAAGGCGGTTTATTTGAGGATTTCTCATTACTTTTGCACCGAAATTGCGCAATTATTATATCATTGACAATGAAAAGACTATTTTTCAGGTTGTCGGTACTTTTGTCGGCTATCGTTGTGTTCGCCTCATGTCTTGGCGACAGCAATGATAATTTGACCTATTACGGAGACATGTCTATCCAGTCGTTCTCGCTGGGTACGCTCAACTGTTATACAGTGGGCAAGGCCGCCGACGGTTCTGACAGCATTCAGAAATCGGCTGTCGCCGGGAGTAATTATAAATTCTACATTGACCAGATTAATCATGAGATTTATAATCCCGACTCACTGCCCTATGGCACCGACGCGAAACACGTTATCTGCACGATTACGAGCAGGAACTCCGGTGCCATCGGTATCAAGAGTCTGATTAGCGACACGGTGTTTGTCTATAACTCCACCGACTCCATTGATTTCTCCTCGCCCCGCCATGTCATCGTGTTTGCCATGGACGGTTCAGGCCTTCGCGACTATACAGTACGTGTGAATGTGCATCAGGAGGAAGAAGGCAAAATGCGTTGGACCGCTAAGAACGTGTTTGAAGCATTCCAGCCGATGACCGACATGAAAGCCGTTGTTTGTGGCGAGCGTCTCTTTGTGGCAGGCACTGACGGCACATCAGAGGCCATTTATTCTACCGCCCTGAGCGATGGCGACAGTTGGACCGCAGCCGCTCCCGATATTACTCTGTCTGCAGGATTCTGGCAGAATGTCATCACCGACGGTCAGTATCTATATGCCTTGGATGGAAGCAATCTAGTACGCTCTGCCAATGGCGACAGTTGGGAGCAGGTTGGCGCTGCCGATGTGCAGCGGTTGGCTGGTGCTGCCAACGGCATGCTTTATGGCTTGACAGCCGACGGTACGATAATGTGTTCCGCCGACGGAGCTTCTTGGACAGTGTCAGCGATTGACGACAGTCAGGCTCTGTTGCCCGTGCAAGACCTCTCATTGTGTTCTGAGCCATTGAAGAGCGACCCCACCATTTCGCGATTGTTGTTTACAGGCAACCGCAGTCTGGCTGACTATCCCGGCGATAAATACAGTGTCTCTTGGGTGCGCATCACCACCGACGAATCCAGCCCGTGGATGTTCTGCACCGTCGAGCCCTCCAATCACTTGCTGCCGCGCTTGAATCATCTTTCCGTGGTGAAATACGGAGAAGGATTTCTCGCATTGGGCGCTGAGGGTATCGGATACGGTTGGAAACCGTTCACCGGTTTCTACTATACACCCGACAGCGGTCTCAACTGGTTAACCGACAGCCGGTTTGTGCTGCCCGAGGGCTTCAGTTGCAACAGTGCCTTCGCCATGACCGTCGATGCAGACCATTTCATCTGGATAGTCGCTTCAGGCAGCGGTCAGGTGTGGCGCGGAAGATTGAACGACCTGGGTTGGGAGGTCATACAGAGAGAGTTCAAATAAGACTGGATAATCATGCTGAGACACCTGTTGACACTGTTGCTGCTGCTTTGCTTTGCCACCGTGCGTGCGCAGGGCGATGTGGAGTATCGCATGGAGATAGGTGGCGGTGCCGGTCTGGTCAACTATACGGGCGATTACAACGGCAGCCTGGTCAAAAACCTGCAGCCGATGGCTTCGGCTGTGTTCAGACGCAATTTCAATCCCTATCACGGTTTGAGGTTAAGCCTGAGTTACGGCAAGTTGAAAGGCTCGTCTACCGATGTGAAGACTTATTATCCCGACGCTCATCCCGATGCGTATGAGTTTGACAACTCACTGGTCGATTTGAGTGTGGCTTATGAATATAACCTGTGGCCCTATGGCACAGGTCGTGAATATCGCGGAGCCAAACCTTTGGTTCCCTTCGTGTTCGGCGGTTTGGGCATGACATACGTCCATACGGGCAAGAATGTTTTTACCGCCAATATACCGATTGGTTTCGGTGTGAAATACAAAGTGGCCGACCGCATGAACATCGGTGTGGAGTGGGCTATGCACCTGTCGATGAGCGACGAACTTGACGGGTCGAAGGACCCTTACCACATCAAGAGCAGCGGACTGTTTAAGAACACCGACTGTTACGGTATGCTGCAAGTGACGCTCACCTACAGTTTCAGTGCGAAATGCCGTACCTGCCACAATGATGATGAGTGAAAATAGAGGTAAGAGGTAAGAGGTGAGAGGTAAGAGGTAAGAGGTGAGAGGTGAGAGGTAAGAGGTAAGAGGTGAGAGGTGAGAGGTAAGAGAATAGTTCACTAATGGAGCACTAATATAGTTCCTACATTCCTGAAAACCAGAAAAAAAGAACTATGGAAATAGATATGAGCCGGATACCGGCACACATAGCCATCATCATGGATGGCAACGGCAGATGGGCCAAGGCTCAGGGCAAGCCCCGCAGTTATGGTCATCAGGCCGGCGTGGATACCGTCAGACGTATCACAAAGGAGTGTACGCGTCTGGGGGTGAAATATCTGACGCTCTATACGTTCTCGACAGAGAACTGGAACCGTCCTTCCGATGAGATAGCCGCCCTGATGGGTTTGGTGCTGACCTCACTGGAAGATGAGATTTTCATGAAGAACGACGTCCGTTTCCGTGTGATAGGCGACATGGGGCGTCTGCCCGTTGAGGTGCGGGAGAAATTGCAAGAGACGATGGACCACACCGCCGGCAACAAGACCATGACGATGGTGGTGGCGCTGAGTTACTCGTCGAAATGGGAGATCACTGAAGCAGTGCGTCAGATAGCATCCGAGGTGAAGGAAGGCAAGAAAGATGTTTCGCAGATTGATGAAGAGGAAATAGCCCGTCATCTGGAGACCCGTTTCATGCCCGATCCCGACCTGCTGATACGTACCGGCGGCGAGTTGCGCATCTCCAATTATCTGTTGTGGCAGATAGCATATTCGGAGTTGTATTTCTGCGACACCTATTGGCCCGATTTCGACGAAGAGGACCTGCATAAAGCCATAGCCGATTTCCAGCACCGCAAGCGCCGTTTTGGTGGCGTGGAGAATGTGGCGACACTGGACGAGGCAAAAGCGAACAAAAAAGAATAAACCATCAGACGCAGTCTGAAAACATATAACAATGATTGTAAGTAAGAAGATCCTATGGCTGTCGGCCCTGCTGCTTTGGTGCGGCGCGCTGCATGCCCAGATGAAGATAGTAAAGCCTGACATATCATATGCCGGCACCCCGCGCACATGCACTGTGGGTGGTCTGACGGTGTCGGGTATCGAAGGATATGAAGATTATGTGCTGATAGGTATCTCCGGCCTTCGTGTAGGTCAGGAGGTGACCATTCCGGGCAATGAGATAACCGATGCTGTGAAGCGCTATTGGCGTCACGGTCTCTTTTCTGACGTGTCCATTCTTGCCGACTCTATTGTGGGCACCCAGATTTATCTTCACATTAACCTGAAGGCCCGTCCCCGTGTGTCGAATATCAACTACATCGGTTTGAAAAAGTCGGAGCGCGAGGATATGGAGCAGAAACTGGGTATCATCAAGGGCGGTCAAGTGACTCCCAATATCATAGACAGGGCGAAAATCCTGGCCAAGCGCTATTTTGACGAAAAAGGTTATAAAAACGCGGATATTGTCATTCGTCAGCGTGACGACGTGGCCAACCCCGGTCAGGTGATCCTCGATGTGGATGTGGACAAGAAAGAGAAGATGAAGGTGCACGAAATCATCATCGAGGGCAACGAAAAACTCTCTGATCGTAAAATCAAGGGTTCTCTCTTCACCAAAGGCGCATTTAGCAAGACCCATGAGGCCGGTAAACTGGCCAACTTCTTGAAATCGAAGAAATTTACCCCCGAACGTTGGAAAGAAGACAAGCAGAGACTGATAGAGAAATACAACGAGTACGGTTATCGTGACGCCACCATCATCGAAGACAGCGTGTGGAACTTCGACGAGAAACATGTCAATGTCTATGTGAAAGTGGATGAGGGCCAGAGATACTATCTGCGCAACATCACTTGGGTGGGCAACACCGTCTATCCTACAGAATACCTGAGCCGGAAACTGGGCATGCAGAAAGGTGACATTTATAACCAGAAACTGCTCAACAAACGACTCACGGAGGACGATGACGCTGTGGGCAATGAATATTGGAACCACGGTTACCTCTTTTATCAACTCTTCCCCACTGAGGTGAACATCGTCGGCGACTCCATTGATCTGGAGATGCGTATCAGCGAGGGCACTCAGGCTCATATCAACCGTGTCCGCATCAATGGTAACGACCGTCTTTATGAGAATGTGATACGCCGTGAGTTGCGTACAAAACCGGGCGACCTCTTCTCGAAAGACGCGTTGATGCGCTCGGCTCGTGAACTCGCTTCCATGGGACATTTCGATCCTGAAAAGGTGAATCCTGATGTACAGCCCAACTATGAAGACGGCTCGGTGGATATCAACTGGAATCTGGAGCAAAAATCCAATGACCAGATAGAATTCTCACTGGGTTGGGGACAGACGGGTGTCATCGGCCGTATCGCGCTGAAGTTGAACAACTTCTCCATGGCCAACCTGTTTAACAAGAACAAGGAGCACCGCGGCATTCTGCCTATCGGCGACGGTGAGCAGT
The DNA here is from genome assembly GCA_946403615.1 of uncultured Prevotellaceae bacterium. GTDB lineage: Bacteria > Bacteroidota > Bacteroidia > Bacteroidales > Bacteroidaceae > Prevotella. Next base: position 6,179 of record CAMJAO010000033.1, on the reverse strand, counting down.
TGTCGCTCGGATTCCAGAGTAACGGCCGTTATTATTATTCGGGCAATATATCCTATTCTACGGGTTGGTTTGGCGGCAAGCGACCCATCCAGTTCAGCGTAGGTTTATTCTACTCCAAGCAGACAGACATCTCCAACACCTATTATAATAGTGGTTATATGCGCAATATGCAGTACTACATGTACGGTTATGGCAACTATAACTACTTTAACAACTACGAGAGTTATTACGATCCCGACAAATATGTTCAGTTGTTGGGTGCCTCGATGGGATGGGGTAAGCGTCTGCGCTGGCCCGACGATTACTTCTCACTCTCAGTGCAACTGGCTTATACCCGCTATATGCTGAAGAACTGGCGTTACTTCCTCATGAGTAACGGTAACTCGAACAACCTGAACCTGAACATCTCGCTCAACCGCTCCTCGACGGATAACCCCTACTTCCCGCGTAAGGGTAGTGAGTTCACGGCATCGCTGTCAATCACGCCGCCATGGTCGAAATGGGACAACAAAGACTATGCCAACCTGGCCAATAATCCTCAGTCGCCCAATTATCAGAAGGAGCAGCAGGAGAAATACCGCTGGGTGGAGTATCACAAGTGGAAGTTCAAGGCACGCACCTTCACGGCACTGACCAACAACGTGAAGTGTCTGGTGTTGATGACACGTGTGGAGTTCGGTATCCTCGGCGCATTCAATAAATACAAGAAATCACCGTTTGAGACCTATTATGTGGGTGGTGACGGCATGAGCGGCTATTCCAGCGGCTATGCGGAGGAGACCGTCGGTTTGCGCGGATACGAGAACGGTTCGCTCACGTCATATTACCAGCCGGGCTATGCCTATGACCGCATGACGCTTGAGTTGCGCTATCCTCTGATGCTGGGCAATACCACCATCTACGGTTTGGGCTTCCTTGAGGCAGGTAACGCTTGGACGAACACCAGCGACTTCAATCCCTTCGACATGAAACGCAGTGCCGGTATCGGTGTGCGTATCTTCCTGCCGATGGTGGGTCTGATGGGTATCGACTGGGCTTACGGTTTCGACCGTGTGCTCGACGGTGGTCAATACAAGCGTGGCGGCAGCCATTTCCACTTTGTTCTCGGACAGGAATTTTAGCAAAAAATTATTAAAAAACGCCTGTCGCGTGTAACCACGGGCAAGGTGGTACGTCAAATGAAATGTGTAACAACCAACCATAAAAGGAGAAACGAGACATGAAGAATATGAAAAAAACAATGATGGTGTGCCTGATGTGCCTGATGGCCGTGGCCGCCAATGCCCAGAAGTTCGCTTTGGTTGACATGGACTATATCTTGAAACATGTGCCTCAGTATGAACGTGCCAATGAGCAACTCAATCAGGTGTCGAAGAAATGGCAGGCCGAAGTAGAGGCACTGACCACCGAGGCTGGCACCATGTATAAGAATTACCAGAACGAAGTGGTGTTCCTCTCGCAAGAGCAGAAGAAGAAAAAGCAGGAGGAAATCATGAACAAGGAGAAAGAGGCCAGCGAGTTGAAGAAAAAGTATTTCGGTCCTGAAGGCGAACTCTTCAAGAAACGCGAGAGTCTGATGGCCCCCATACAGGAGGAGATATACAATGTGATTAAGGACATCTCCGAGATGCGCGGCTATTCACTCGTCCTTGACCGTGCCAGCGACACCGGCATCATCTTCGGTTCTCCGAAGATTGACATCAGCAACGAGGTGCTGGAAAAACTGGGATACTCGAATTAAGAATTAGAAAAATCAGAAAATTAAAAAATTAAACAATTTAGAAGACAATGAAAAAATTATTTTTGATTATGATGATGTTCGTGCCGATGACCATGATGGCACAGAAGTTCGGACATGTGAACCCCGAGGATGTTATCCAATCTTTGCCTGAATTTACCAAGGCTCAGCAGGAACTTGAGACACTTGGCAAGCAGTATGAGAAGGAATTGACCGACTCTCAGGCTGAATTGCAGCGTCAGGCCGAGGCTTATGACAAAAACAAGAGTACGATGAATGCCACCAAGCAGCAGGAGACAGAGACTAAGTTGCAGGAGATGTACCAGAAGATATCCGAACAGGCTCAGCAGAACCAGCAGGCTTTCCAGAAGGCTCAGAACGACAAGATGCAGCCCATCTATCAGAAGGTGATGCAGGCTATCGAGGCTGTGGGCAAGGCTGGCGGCTATGTGTATATAATGCAGACGGGCAGTGTGCCTTTCATCAACACAGATATCAGCAAGGACGTGACTTCCGACGTGAAGGCACAGTTGCTGAAAATGAAATAATCAACCCTAGCATAGGACGACAGAGACACGGGGCATATCAACATACCCCGTTTCTCTGTTTATTTATATATAATGTGTGTTCCATTCAAGACGTGACATGAGAAATTTGACTCTATTACTGTTCGCCCTCCTGTTCTCGCTCAGTGCCGGTGCTCAGGTCAAGGTAGGCTATTTCAGTTATGACAAAGCCATGAAATCTATGCCCGATTACCTGAAGGCACAGACGGCGCTGAAATCGCTCCGTGCCCAATATGAGGCAGAGACCCAGCGTGTGGAGGACGAATTCAACAAGAAATACGAAGAGTTTCTTGACGGTCAGCGTGATTTCGCTCCGACTATCCTTCAGAAACGACAGAGCGAGTTGCAGGAACTGATGACCAAAAACATCAGTTTCAAGCAGGAGGCCGAGCGCCTGTTGCAGCAAGCCGAGCGTGATGCGATGGCACCGTTGAAGGAAAAACTGGCTACCGCGGTCAAGGAGATTGGCGAGGAATACGGTTTCACGCTGATACTCAATACCGACGGCGAGCAGTTGCAATATGTTGACCCCTCAATGAGTGAGGATATCAACGAATTGATACAGGATTACTTACAATGACATTACCCGTGGCAGCCGGTCCTATCGGCATCTTCGACAGTGGTTATGGCGGTCTGACCATCCTGCATGGTATCCGCCAGATGTTGCCCGAATACGATTATCTGTATTTGGGCGACAATGCCCGTGCGCCTTATGGTCCGCGCTCGTTCGACGTGGTCTATGAGTTCACGCGTCAGGCGGTGCTCAAACTCTTTGAGATGGGTTGCCATCTCGTGATTTTAGGTTGTAATACCGCCTCTGCAAAGGCTTTACGCAGCATCCAGCAGCACGATCTGCCGGAGTGGGATGCCCGCCGTCGCGTGTTGGGCATCATCCGTCCCACCGCCGAGGTCATCGGTTCGCTCACACAGTCGCGCCATGTGGGTGTATTGGCCACTGAGGGCACAATCAAGAGTCAGAGCTATGATTTGGAGATACGCAAGTTGCATCCCGATATTCAAGTGTCTGGGGTGGCTTGTCCCTTTTGGGTGCCGCTGGTGGAGTATCATGAGGCTGACGGTCCCGGTGCTGACTATTTCGTGAAGAAACGCATTGATGAGATCATGCGCAAAGACCCGGAGATCGACGCGTTGGTGCTGGGTTGTACGCATTACCCGCTGCTTATGCCCAAGATAGTGAAGTATTTGCCGTCGGGCGTGCGCATCATCCCTCAGGGAGAATACGTGGCCGACAGTCTGCGCCAATATCTTGAGCGCCATCCTGAGATAGATGCCCGCTGTTCGCACGGAGGAACCGCCCGTTACCTCACCACGGAAAACCCTGCGACCTTTAAGGAGCAGGCCCAGATTTTCCTTCATGAGGATATCAATGTGGAGCATGTGGAGTTGGAATAAAGTCCCCTCCCCGAGGGGAGGGAGTAGTTACCCCTGACATAACTCTTTTTAGAGAGAAGGGATAAGATGACCAATACGCCAACAATATAGGATTATTATTACACTTTTTTGACCATTCTTTTTGAGAATTCAGTTATTTATACTATTTTTTGCCGATAATATAAATAGCGATTAATATAAATAACTGTTAATATATGAAATAGATGGTGTCCCGTCTGAAACCATTGTTTGCCAAACCTAACAGCAAGGTGACCGCCTACGAGATATCTGACCAGTTTCTGCGTTTTTGGTTCCGTTTTGTATATCCTTACCAGTCGCTCATCGAACGCCGCCAATTGGCGCTCTTGCGTCAGCACATGAATCAACATTATGAGCAATTCTCAGGCAGAACATTGGAGCAGTTTTTTCAGGCCAAGACGATGGAAACCGGTCTGTATACGTTGGTCGGCAATTGGTGGAATCGCAAAGGTGGGAACGAGATAGACATGATAGCCGTCAATGAGTTTGGCCATAAAGGCGTGGTGGCAGAGATTAAACGTAATCCTAACAAAATCAATCTCGCAGAACTTCAAAAGAAAGTTGACGCTCTACCACAACAAAGTTTCGGTGATTACGCCCTCTCTCTTTGTAGTCTCTCGTTAGAGGATATGTAGTCAGTCATTGCTGAGCAACCTCTTGCTCATGTATCTGACGGGATACCAGACGGCGAGCCATCCTACGGCGATGACGGTGAAGAAGATGATGACGATATCCCAGAAATGGACGCTGACGGGGTAGGCATCGACCACGAAATTGCCGCTGCTGTCGCCCAGACGCACGATGCCGAACGTCTCTTGTGCCCAGCAGAGCAGCAGTCCGATGATGATGCCGGTAATGGCCCCCGCCACGGCAATCATACGCCCTTCGAACAGGAAAATCTGTGAAATCTGCTTATCCGATGCGCCTAGGTTGCGCAGTGTGGTCACGTCATCTTTCTTGTCGATGATGAGCATTGACAATGACCCGATGATGTTGAAACACGCTACCATCAGAATAAAAGTCAGGAAAATATAGGCCAGCAGTTTTTCAATCTTCATGATGTTGAACGTCTCGGCCTGTTGTTCGTCGCGGTCAAGTACAAGATACTTGTCGCCTGCGATTTTTTTGATGTTGTCTTTCACCGAGTCGAAACTGCTGCCCGATTTGAGACGCAGTTCCAGCGAAGTAATCATGCCTTGCTGCCCGAAGAGGTTGCGTGCGAACGCCACGGGTGTGATGATGTAGTCGCGGTCATATTTCGTCTGTTTCACGGAAAACACCACACCCGATGACAGGAGCGAGTCTGACACGAATGCCGCGTCGGGGTTGTTCAAGTCGAGTTGTCCTTCGCGTTTTGGGGCGAACACATGCAGGTATCCCGGCCAGTGTGCGCCCATTTTCATCTCGTATGCCAGTTGCAAGCCTGGTGTGCCGTATTGTAAGTTGGCGGCATGCAGTTGGAACATGCCGTCGCCGTAAAGAATCTCTGTGATGTGCGTCAGTTCGTCGAAATTGTCATCCACGCCTTTCACATGTATCATCGCCTGCCGTCCGTCATAGACAGCCAGAGCCATGTCTTCCACACATTCCGTGGCGACATCGATTTGCGGCAATGAACGTATCTCGGTCAATATGGGGTCGTCGGCCGGTGCAGACTTTCCCATGGCAGGCACCACTTTGATTTGCGGGTCGAAAGCCGTGAAGAATGACGCCACGAGGTCGTGAAAACCGTTGAACACGCTCAGCGTGACCACCAATGCCATGGTTGCCACCGCCACACCTCCAACAGAGATGCCGCTGATGACATTAATGGCATGTGTGCTCTTTTTTGAGAACAGGTATCGCCGTGCTATGTAGAACGGAAAATTCATTTCTTCAGCAGTTCATCGATATGGTCGATGTAGTCGAGAGAGTCATCTACAAAGAAACGCAGTTCGGGAATGATGCGCAACTGATTGCGCACACGCGTACCCAACTCGTAACGTATGGTCTTTGCATTGCTGTTGATGTTGCCGATGATTTCCTCAGCCTTCTCTGAGGGGAAAACACTGAGATAAGCGGTGCAGATGCTCAAATCGGGAGATATGCGGCATCTGGTCACACTTACCATCACTCCGTGCATCATGCGCGTCTGTGACTGGAAGATGAGACTCAGTTCTTTTTGTAATAGCCTTGCAATTCTGTTTTGTCTTGTTTCTTGCATATATTTACCTTGCGAATGTTGAATTTAGAATATTGAATAACCCACCCCGGCCCTCCCCGAGGGAGGGAGTAGAGTGAATAATGAATTGACGAATTGTGAATTGAAAATCAAGATTTCGGCTGCGAAGTTACAATTTTTATTTGGAATAGCAAAATGTGTTTGGATTTTCCGATAAAAAGCAGTATCCTCGCACCGAAAATGTTCAATTCTTTCAACCCATGACAATTCTTATCATTAACGG
>CAMJAO010000032.1 GCA_946403615.1 uncultured Prevotellaceae bacterium | reverse complement strand
GTCGTCAAGATGAAGGAAAAGGGAGGCAGGATTGATGTGCAAAAGGCTCTGAGCATGAAATATATCAACGACCGTGATGCCTATCCCAACTCCTCCGACTCGGAGTTTGCCAATGCACGCACAGTGAGCGCCGGCAATATTCCAAGCGGCATACTCTACCGCAGTTCTTCGCCGTTCTGCGATGACATCAAACGCGCCTACTATGTTTCGGATTATCTGGAAGGTGAAAAGGTCAAGACAGTACTCAACCTAGCTGATACGAAGGAGAAGATGTTGGACTACGGCATTCCTCCCTACAGCCGTATGCTATGGGAAGGAGGCAATGTGATACTGTGTCCGCTGAAAGCCGACCCTACGGCCGACGACTACAACAACCGCCTGATAGAGGCGCTGAAGGAGCTTCCGTCACATCCGGCTCCCTATGTCGTGCATTGCATGGAGGGAAAAGACCGTACCGGGTATGTGTGCGCTCTGCTTGAGGGATTATGCGGAGCTACCTATGAGGAGATTGTGGCCGACTATCTGGTCACCTACGACAATTATTATCAGATCAATCCTGCAAATAACAGTGAATTATGCAACACATTGGTGTCGCTGCGACTCAATACGTGCCTGATGTATTATGCCGGCGTTAACGACGAAGCGCAACTGCCCAACGTTGACTACGCAAAAGCGTTCTCTGACTATCTGCTCTCTCACGGCATGAGTTCACAACAACTTACCGCACTGATTCAGGCTCTGACAGTTCCAAATCATCAATAGTTCGAGATGTGGCCCTTAACCCGTATTTCAGACATAAATCTCTCATAAATCTTCCATAAATCATCTCAACGGCGCCAGCCTCTCCCCTCCTTTCCAAGGTGGGGGAGGGGTGTTTTTTGTTGTCTAGGTTGTTTTTTAAGACAAATTGTTGAGTATCAAAAGACAACACTGACGATAAAATCACAAAAACGGCCTTAGCCCGTTCTCTCCCCCTCGGGGGAGTTAGAGGGGGCTCCTAACAGGTATAGAGATGGGGACTCCGTTTTTATTTACACAACTGTTCCAATAGATGGGCAAGTCCCTCGAGGTCTCGCGGATCTACCTGCAAGTCCAATTGGTTGCCGTTGCGGTCGAAGAGTATGTAGGTGGGAAATTTGTTGACGTTCAGATAACGCTCGATGGCGTCTTGTTGCTCGTCTGGCAGATTGTAGTGGGCAACGTTTGGCCCGCTAATGTTATACTCCTTGATGACGTTCTCATAAGAGTCCTGTGGACTTTGGTTAGCTAAATAAAGGTATTGGATGTCAATGTCCTTCAACCTGGCGTACTCCTCGGTAGAGTGGGAGAGGGCTTCCTTGCATGGACCGCACCATGTGCCCCATATGTCGAGCAGCACGAACTTCCCTTTGTAGGGCTCAATGATTTTCTTCATCAATGTCTCGCCCTCGCTGATGTCCTTGAGGTCGTCTGATGATTTAAGCACCAGCCTGTCAAACTCACGGTTCTCGATGGCAAGATAGTGGTCGTTTTGTTTTTCAATCTTCTCGATGCAGAGAGAGTCGTCTATCAAAGCCTTCAGAGTATCCATTGCGTAGGGGAGCAATGATGACCGCTGATAGTCAAAAATATGTAGTGCCTGTCGAGTGAGCCAGATGTTCTTGATGAATGGGTCGGCGTTGAGCGATTCGAGCATCATGAGGTGTCCTTTTATGGTGTTGACGAGAAGCCCGCTGTGCATAATCTTTAAGCCTTTAGGACTTTTCAAAATCTTATCCGCTTCCTTTATCAGGTCGCTATTCTTGGCATTTAGTTCTTCTGATTTGTGTACTTGTGCCTCCAAGGTGGGTTCAGCTTCGATGATGGGCGCCACCTCGTTCAACCATTTATTCCAACGTTCGAGAATCGCCAGTTCCTTATCGTTCGAGGCATATTCTTTGTAGTGGTCTGATGGATTATAAAAGAACGACGCGCTGTATGCCCGTGAGGCGTCGTCCAAGTAATCGTTGAGGAAGAATACGCAAAAGTCGCGATACAAAGTGTAGGGCTTCTCTTTTTTCGTCCAGAAGGTGTCGTAAGCATATTTGCGGGCGTTGTCGGTGAGTTGGAAATCTTGAGTGTGGAAACGAGCCTGTCCGAAAAAACATGCCTGATTCCAGAGGATGTAGCCCTTTCTGTAGTGGTTGAAGCGGGTGGAGAGCGTCGGGTGGGCCTCGCAGAGCGCATCGATTTTTGCGTATTGTGACTTGATTTGACTGTCAGCTGAGGCGATAAACCGGTCAAAATCCTCTCCTGGCTCCAAACTGGCGGGCTGCCAGTTTGAATGATATTTGATCAGCTCGTTTTGAAGGCGGCAGTCTTCGCCCATGAAATAGCGCCGGCCTTCCTTGTAGTCAAACAGCAGAAAATAGTTCTTCCCCGGCTCAAGCATTGTGAGAACGAAGCATCGATTCCAGTCGCAGAAGAATTCCGTGCTGTTCAATACAGGAATTTTCACCGTGAATCGTCCTTGGTCGTCCAAATCGGCATGGACTGACTCTTGTTCGGCTGTGTAGATATTGCCGTAATTAAACTCGAAGGTCTTTAACTGCTTCAACGGTTCGGGCATGTCTTTAATCCATCCTGTCACAGTCACTGTATCAATCTTATTGCCCGTATCTACAAAATCTGTACGGGTATCCTTCGTAGGATAGTCGGGCATAAAACGACTGGTAATCATCTCATATACAGCCTTCCTATTGCCTATCTGAATCGTGCGTTGGCCGTTCTTGTCCTTGCCTACCACCACCTTCAGCACATCCTTTCCGTTGCGCATCACGATGTCTGCCTCACCCGTCTTTTTGTTCACTTGGCATTGTTCATAGTTCCAAAATTTGCAATCGTAGATGACGCAATCATCGAAGAACGCGATTTTCCAGTCACCCTGCCCATCGCGCCAATAGGATGGAAACAGTTGTTTCCAACGTTCTTCTACGGGTTTGATACCCTTGATTTGGAAAGCGCCATCAGTGTCACCTTCGATGAAGTCGAACGATTTGGTGCCCATCGGCAGCGGACGAAAGTGAAACACCATATCACGCTTGCCGTCTTTGTTGGTCTGTACAAACTTGTTGAGTTCTATGCCGTCTGCAGAAATAAGGGGGTAGCGCCTGTCGTCAGCCTTCAGGTAAGTGTCGCCGACGAACTGAAATGAATGGTTATTGTCTGAACGCACCTTCGCAGTGATATACACCACTGTCTCGTCTGTTTTCAATTCTACTTTCGTAACATCTAGGGCAAGGTTGAAATAACCGTCTCCATAATTGCTCCCATACTCGGTAGCTGGATTCTCCCATGTGATGTTTTTTTCTTTCGCCATAGCTGTCATGCAGAAGATGGCAAGCAGTACGGTGATAATGTTTTTCTTATTCATGTTTTTTGTCATATAGTCTTATTACAATTATACATTGAAAACATAAAACAGTTAAGTTCGATTACTATTAAATTTTCTTAATTGGGAAGTGATGACGAGAAACGCATTTTTCTCTTTTCTTGTTTTCTAAGACAAACTGTTGATTTTCAAAAGACAACCCAGAAAGCATGAAACCACAAAAAAACGGCCCTTAGGCCGTTCTCTCCCCTCGGTGGGTTCCCTCTTCCGACAAACGGAGAAGTCAAGAGGGCGTATCGAGAGGTACTTATCATTCTGTCGCCTGTCTCATCCCCTCGAAGAATTTGTCTTGGAGGTCTTTGGCCAATTGGTTATCGGGGTTGATTTTCAAGGCTTTCTCGAAGTTTTCCATCACGTCCATGTAATAACGCTGGCCGTTTTGGGCGGGATTTTGCACGATGCGCACCATATAAAAGAAACCGCGCAGGGTGCAGAGGTCCGACGGGTCGGCGTTTCCTGCCTGCTCCATTTTGCTGATGATTTGTTCGGCCTCGGCCATCACGTTTTCCGTCTGCTTCGATTGGGGGTTCATCACCGAATAGTTGAGGCTTTGCAGCGCCACCTGATATTTCGGTTCGCTACGGTCGGGAAACATGGCATCGATGCGTTTCATCTCTGCTATGCAATTGAGAAATGTCTCAGGCTCAGACGGTTGTATCTTTGACAACGACTGGCCGATAAGCGACTGCATGGTTGCTTCTTGGGCAAAAATACTCACTGATGCCGTCATGAAGATGGCAATGGCTAACACACGGTGTTTAAAAGTTTGAAATGTCATATGCTTTATTGTTTTTAAGTGAAATAAATACTCCGATGTAGAAAAAACTGTCGCGTGATGGCACGACGGGGCTCCCGGTCTTGTCGAAACGGAAGATATTGGTGCGGCCGAAGATATTGTTGAATGAGGAATAGATGATGACCTTCGGGCTCAGCAGGTATGTCAGATTCACATCCACGCTGTTGTAGTGAGGGGTCTTTCCCGTGGGGAACTGTCGCCCGCTGGCATAAGACTCCGCCATGCCGACAATGAATTTGCCGATGCCGTATTTGGCGGTCACGCGTAGGTTGTGGCGCGAGGCGTAGTCGGGTGTCCGCTCCTCTGTATAATCCAGATAGAGCCGTTTAGAGTCGTTGAACGAGTAGGAGAGGGTGGTGGTGAGTCCCTTGATGAGCGAATGATCCTCGAGGAACACATCCACGCCCCGGCTCGAGCCATGTCCGTTAGGTTGATACATGCCGTCGACCAACAGCGGCAGCCGGTGGTATTTCTTCCAATAGGGCTCGATACGCAGCAGTGTGGCGTCGCTCTTGTACTGCATTGAGAGGATGGCGTGGTCGGCGGTGCTTTGTCCCAGTGTGTTGTGGCTTTGTGCCAGATAGTCGTCTTCGGCGGTCTGACTGTAACGGCCTGCCACCAGCGAGAACTGCAGACGCTTGGTCGGGATGTAAGTGAGGGTCGCCCTCGGCATCAGCATCCAGTCGGTCTGTGCCATTTCAGCGCGTGCCGACATATTCAGAAACAGGCGCGGCACCATTCGCCATTGCATATCGACGTGAGCCGCCAGAATGTTGTAGTCCAAGTGATACTGATAGTCGTCGTAGCGCATGCTGCTGTTGCGGATATAATCTTCCACGCCCGCCGACATCTTCAACACGTCGGAACAGACCTTGCGGACATCCGCTTTCAGATGCACCTCATTGCGGAAATTGTGATAATGGTCGCCCAAGGCCTGCGCATCGTCTATGTCGGTGAAGACAGATGAGTTGGCAATGCCCGTGAAGAGCGTGAAACCGTGTCCTATCGCGCCTTTGTGCGTGACGTTGGCGTAGATGTTATGCTCTTTGAGAGAGAGGTCGCGTCCGTCAATGCGCTGTCCCACAGATGTCAGATCATAGCCCACATAGGATTTCAGGACACTCGACGCGCTGAACTCCTTCTTGTATTGTGCCTCGCCCGAGAGCTTGCGGTAAGGGCGTGAGTAGTCGTGTCGTTCGGTAAACAGTCGGTTGTAGAGGCCCATGCTGGTCAGTGCGGCATTGAACGACAATGAACTGTTGCGGAAAGCCTTGGTGCCGCCGACATTCCAGTCGAGCAGCGACGCGCTCACACCGAATTTGTCGCTCGTGGCGGCATCAGTGGTCTCCATAGGCAGCACCGACGACAGCGCCTGCCCGTATTCACCGCTGTAACCGCCCAGCGAGAAATTGATGCCTTTGAAGAGAAAGGGTGAGAAACGGCCGCGAACGGCGGTGTTCTCCGTATTGGTGCTGTAGGGTACCAACACGTGCATCCCGTTGACAAACGTTTGACACTCCTCGCTCTCGCCACCGCGCACATAGAGTTTGCCGCTTTCGCCAACCATTTGGGTGCCAGGCAGTGTCTGCAATGCCGCCACGATGTCGCCACACGAGTTGCCGGTCAACACCACGTCGAGCGCGTCCATCGTGCGGAAGCTCTCGTTCTTGCCGAAACTGAAGGTGCTGGCCGTCACCACCACTTCATTGAGGGTGGTGGCCCGCTCGCGCATCTTGATAGTGAGACCGGTCAACTGGGCGGCATCGCCACTCAGTGTGTAATCGTCAAAACCGATGAACGAGGCCTTGAGGGTTACCTCTCCGGTCTTCGAAGTAGAGAAGGAGAACCGTCCGACCGAATCGGTCAGGCATCCGTCGATGGTACCTATTATAAATACGTTGGCTCCGGCAAGGGGTTCTTTACCGTCGGAGATGGTACCGGATATGATGGTTTGTGCTGTCAAATTGCTAGCGACCATCAGAAATACGAGAAGTGTGACTAATTGTTTCATGCCGCAAATGTACGGCAAGAACAAATACCCTCCAAATTCCCGTGACAGACAACTAAAACGGCTTGCGGAAAACTATCCACTTTGCCGAATGACTATCTTTCAGGACGAATGACTATCGTTTTTTTCTCGGTTTTTCTGAAAACAACCAACACAACAAACATCGTATTTTTGAAGATTTTTGTCCGGATACGGCCAAGGCCGTTCTTGTTGTTTCTTGTTGTCCGTATTGTCTTTTGAAAAACTACAGTTTGTCTTAAGTGACGGTTCTATTTCTTAAGCGAAGCGGTTTTCATTTTTTGTTCTTATTCTCAACATCTCGGACACAAATCTTGTTGGAGGGGATTGTTTGTGAAAAAATAGTTGTACTTTTGCAGCATGGAATTTCTAACTCGAAAATATCCTTTTACGCGAAGCGGACACAATTTGAGAGACAGCCTCTTCTATGGCGCTGTCGTGTGGGCCATATTGTATCTGTTGCAACCCTTCGGTTTCAGCGCATATTCAGGCAACAAATTCGTGGTGGCCGGTTTGTTCGGTCTTGTCACGACATGTTGCTGTTTTCTTTACGAATGGCTCTTCTTAAATCATATCACAGAACGGGTGAAACCATGGCGGATATGGCATCAAGGGTGCGCTGTGCTTGGACTGATAGTCTTTATCGCCATTTGCAGCATGTTTCTTTTCTCGTATATCTTCCAATTTCCTGTCAGTGCCGATATTTTCATCAGGTTTTTGTACTGGACGCTGAGCATAGGCGTTATCATCACCGTGCTGACTGTCGGCCTTGCCTACCAGCGCTATATGCGTGAGAAATTGGAAACGCTGCTGAGCAACACAACCGAAGAACAGAAAGACACTTGCATTACCATCCACGACACCACCGTCAGAGGTAATGACCTGACCATCCCCATCAACGACCTGTTGTATATCGAGGCGCAGAAAAACAATGTGGCGGTGTGCTGTATGAAAGACGGCCGCCCCGCTACGATAGAAGTGCACAGCACCCTCTCTGCCGTGGTGGAAGAATTGAAGGAATTCAAAAACATCTTCCAGTGCCACCGTTCGTTTGTCGTCAATGTGAACAACATCACCTCGGCAAAAGGCAACTCCAACGGCTACCAGCTGACCCTCGGAGCATGCACCGTCAGCATCCCAGTGTCACGTTCGTATGTGCCTCGACTAAAAGAGTATATTGATTAGGTGATGGTACTTCGTTACCAAGGTCGTTTTTTTAGACAAACTATTGGTTTTAAACACAACACTGACAACAAGAAACAACAAAAAACGGCCTTTCGGCCGTAAATCACACAGTCACCTTCGGCAAGAACCAACGGTCACCGGTAGATAGTCAATTCTTGTTTTAAGATTTGTATGATTTGCTTTTCCCTTCGGCCAGCGACCGTTGGTTCTGCCCGAAGGGCACTCCTTTTTAGTGGGAATCAGAGGTGACTCTGGCTACTTTATCACCTTTTTCACTTGTTTCATTAATGTCTTCGGGGCAGCGTCTTTAACCGGCTGCAAATACCATTTGACGGTCCAGGAGAGTTGCTCGCCGGGTTTGAGAGTGGTGTAGGCGCCTTGGCTTTCCAATTCGATGTAGGTCTTTCCGCGGTTGACATACACCTGTACCTCCGCTTCCCCGGGAGCGGGTTGTGAGGGCGTCAGATCCTCGAATTTCTTGATGAGCAGCAGTCCGTTAGCACAATATGCCAGCCATCCCTTGCCGTCGGCGTTGATTTTGCGGTTTTCCTGTGTCTCGTCGGTCTGATACCACACTGCGCCTTTGTCGGCCTTGAAGTTCATTAGTCCGGCAGGTGTGATGCCGTCGAGGGGTGCATCGAAGAAGATGAGTCCGTTGTCATTGGTCACACGTGTGATTTCCCACGGAGCCACCTGACGCGTCTCGCCTGATTCGTTGATGATAGAGTAGGTGATGACAAATGCCTTGTTTTTCGCATCGGCATTGATGTCCTTGCGTATGCGGTATTTCATGCGTTCCGACACCTCGCTGATCAGCACCAGCCTCGTGTCGCTCTGCTGTTCAATACGGTACGGCCCTTTGTCAAACTCTTTCACCGGGGGCCAGTTCCATTCTTTCTGCGGACTGGTCCAAAACGTGCTGCCGAAGGATTCGGGGAAACGTGACTGCGATAGAATCTCCGTTCCTTTATATTGGAAAGAGAGGATTTTCCCGCCTCTTTCGGCGTCAATGCCCAGCGTGAGGTCGCCGCATTTCAACTCGTGTGTCTGTTTGGGGGGCTCTTGGCGGCCGAAAGGCTGTGCTACGGCAGTTGTGGCCGTGAAGATACCTGCTGCGAACAGCATGGAAGCAAGTAGGTTTTTCATAAGATAAATTGATAAAGAGATACGTTCCTTATTTATAATTTGACGTATTTACGGGCTGATGGTGTAGTTGTTATGGTATGAATTAAAGATAATTAACAAATGACGGGTGCCAATGTCATTCAAAACCGCCCCGCTTCGTAAAAATGCCAGGGCATTTTTTTGAAGCGGGGTGTTTATCATCTTATAATCAATGGGAGAAGACATGAAACGAGGGCGGTTTTTATCTTGTTTGTGTAATTAATGTTAACAAAAAGGTGTGTTTTATGGAAATTTGGAACAATTTAATTACCTTTGCAAACAATTTTTGTAAATGATATTAAAAATGAACAAACTGAAATTAACGTTTTTAGGATTTGTAATTACACTCTGCGGCGTAGCACATGCTGGAGGCATCTTGACAAACACCAACCAAAGTGTGAGTTTTCTTCGTAATCCCGCCCACGACGCATATATCGGTATTGATGGCGTATATACCAACCCTGCCGGTGTGATATTCCTCGGCGATGGTTGGCATCTCGGTTTCAATTGGCAATATGCTTATCAGACGCGCACCATCACTACCACCAACCCTGACTTCGCTCTGGGGATGAGAAACAACGGCAATACGGTCAAGGAATTTGAGGGTATAGCCAAGGCACCATTCATCCCATCTATACAAGCTGCATACAACACAGGGAACTGGAGTCTGCAAGGCTCTATTGCCATCACTGGTGGTGGTGGAAAGTGTGAGTTCTCCGATGGTATCGGCTCATTTGAGAGTGCGGTAGGTGCCATTGCCAATTCGCTGCAACCGCTTGGCGCCACAGGCTATGACGTTGACGGATACATGCGTGGAAATCAATTCTACATTGGTTTCACATTGGGCGCGGCATACAAACTTACAGAGAACCTTTCCGTCTATGGAGGCGCACGCTTGCTCTATGGAACGGCATCCTACAAGGCCAGACTGAACAACATCATGGTGAATACGGCTGCTGGACCAGTGCCTTTCGGAGCATTCCTCGACAATGCCAACACCAAGATTGCCGGTGGTATTATGCAATATGCTCAAGGCATCAGTCAGTTGGAAGCCGGCATCGCACAATACGAGGCAGCAGATGCTCCCGTTCCCGCTGAGCTGACCGCGAAGCTGGCGGAGGCTCAGGCAGCCAAAGCCCAACTGGAAGGCACCCAGCAGAGCTTGCAGACATTGGAACTCTACCGTGAGGGCGTCAGTCTGATGTCCGACCAGTCGGGTATTGGCATTGCTCCTATCGTCGGTGTGGATTATAAGGTGGGTAATTTCAATTTCGCCGCCAAATACGAGTTCAAGACCCGCATGAGGATGAAAAACAGTTCCACAGTGAAGGAAGCTCATGCCATCGACGCGGTGAACAAATTCCGCGATGGCAGCAGTGTTCCCGAGGACCAGCCCGCCCTGTTGACCTTAGGCGCACAATGGTCGATTATTCCGAGTGTGCGAGTGAGCGCCGGTTATCACTTGTTCTTCGACAAGTCGGCCCACTGGTACAACCACGATGAGAAGAAACTCGACGGCAACACATGGGAAGTCAATGGCGGTGTAGAGTGGGACATCAACGACAAATTACAAGTTAGTGCCGGTTTGCAGAAGACCAACTATGGCTTGTCTGACGAGTATATGAACGATATGTCTTTCGTTGTCAGCAGTTATACCTTCGGACTGGGTGTCGGTTACAAAGTGACTGACAAGGTGAAGGTGAATGCGGCTTATTTCCAAACCAACTACGACACTTACAACCAAGACGTCGCCCCGGCAGCCACTAACCACACCACACGCAACGAATACACCCGCACCAACAAAGTCTTCGGTCTGGGCGTGGAACTGACTCTCTGATTCAAGGAGTTATAGAAGTTAAAGACATTACTCCCCTAATAGACTAATGCTGTTGGGGGAGTATTTTGTTTTGTCTGCCTCTCTGATTTCCCCGAGGGAGAGAGAACGGCCGTTAGGACAGACTTGTTGTTTCATGTTGTCAATGTTGTCTTTAACACCAACTATTTTTGTCTTTTAAACAACCAAGACAACTCAAATCAACAAATTAATGTGAGGTTATTGAGAGATTTGTGTCCGAAATCAGGCTTTACTATTCCAGAATTCCTGTCTCAGTGTCTTGATGGTTCATGGTACGCTGAATATCGCGGTATTTACGTCCAGATGAGAGATGCCATGTGATATTGAGGGTCAACATATTGCCGAAATCGCGGCTATGCTGTGTGATGTCCTTGTGGATGTAACGGCTCAACACCTCTGTCTTGTAGTTGAGCGGACTGACGCAAAACGGGTGCTGGACATAAAGCGAGAGCGTGATGTCTCTTATGCGACGCGAGGCGGTGAAATACCATGCAGGAGCCTGATGCCCACGATGTTCGCCCTCCATGAAGTTCCAACCGTTGTCCGCATAGGCGGCCAGCGTCCATTTTCCCCAATAGGCCTCGATACTGGCGCCACCGTTAAACGAAGTGTAAGTATGGTGGTACTCGTCAGTGAAATTGAAGAAACGGAAAATGCCCCCATATAGCGTTACAGAGAGGTGCTCGGGTATCGCCTCCCATCTGTTGTAATTCTGGATGTAGAAGAAATTACACTCGTTGTCGGCATTTGTCTGCGTTTTGAAGAAATGCCCTTCTTCTCTTGTGTATTTCTCCATGTTACAGTCTGCGTTCAACCGCCAGTAACCTTGCAGTTCGCTTGTCAGCCGAGGCGTGGAATAAGTCAGCCGGAGGTCATGCGACGTCATGCGGTTGGGGCGGATGTCTGGATTGCCCACCAGCGTCTCCATAGCATTCTGTTTGATGGTGACATCGCTGACAAGGGCTATTTGAGAGATGTGTTGCGACACTTCGAAATCGTACTTTAATTTCAGATCTTCCGTCAAGGAATAAGACACGGTCAGTTTGGGACGGAAGAGCCAGAAATGATTCTTCCATCCGTCCTGGCGGTAGTAGCGGCGGCTCATGCCGAGACCTCCCACATAGCCGAGTTTGCCAAGGCGCCCTCTCATTTGGCCAAAGAAGTACAGCCCTGAAGAACGCATGGCATTGACCGCGTCGGCATCACCCGAATACACGTTGTTGATATACTTTTGGCTGTATTGTGTTCCGACAGAGAGGGTAAATGGTTTCAGACGGTTTTCATATACTGCCTCAGCCCAAAGCGTGTAGGTCTTTCCTTTTACATGATAGGCATAGTTGCCGCCCTCGTTATGCTCGGCATAACTGTCGGTTTTGATATACGTTCCCACGGCATTTGCTGTCAATGATTGATGACGTGCGATTATCCGATGCAGGTAAAGGTCGAGAACCGGCGATGACGTCCGTGATGAGGAATGGTCTTCGTAGTTTTCCGTCCCGGTTGTTCTTTCCCACGTCTGATGCGGATGAATGTCTCTTCTTGCAGAAAACTTAGATTGGAACACATAGTCAGAATCGCTCAGACTATAGGTCAACTGTATGTTATGGCCAAAATTCTTGTCCTGTCCGTTATCCTGCTGTCGCAGTATGGTGCGCTTTACTCCTGATTCCAGTTCATAAACGGCTCGTTCTGCATATTCCGATCCTTTGAAATTGCGATATTCAAGTGAGTAGGCCGCTGCCAATTCGCTCTTGCCGAAGTTGTATTTCCCATATACGGTCTCATCGCCATTAGTGGTGGTCAGCGTATTGGTCAAATCGGCTCCGATGTCATAGCCGCTGACAGGGTGTTTTACCACGATATTGATGACATAAGCCACCCCTTCTCCATACCTGATCCCGGGATTGTCAATGTAGTCGATATGCTTCACCGCTTTCATGTCGAGTGAGAGCAGGTCTTCTTTTGATGCCATGATGTCGTTGATGCGCACCTGCACACCTCCAAGATTTGAAAGGGCTGTGATGCTGTGCATGGCCGGGTCAATGCGCAGATGGGGTAACGTCAGTTTCGCCAATAACGAATAGCCGTCGGTCGAACCGTCCAGTTGCTGTCGGGTGGGGTAGATGGTATGCCCGTCAACCCTTTGTACCACTCTCGCCCCTTTGACTGTTACCTCTTGCAGTTCCACTGCCTCCTGTGCTGCTGCGGCAAACGATGCTGCCAGCATACAACAAATAAAAATACTCTTCATACCTGCATTCATTTACTGACGCAAAAGTATGAAGAGCATCTATAACCGTCAAAAATATTGCCTGACATTTGCCTGACATTTGCCTGACAGCGGGCTATCTATTTGATTTTCAGACCATATGATTTTCCTCTGTCTGCTTCGATTTTTAGGTCAGAGTGCTGTTCGATGATGGGTTTCAACCGCTTGACGAGCGTGTAGAGCGTGTCGTTGGCGTTCTCTTTCTTGGGCCACAGTACATTACAGATGTCCGTTTTCGACAGTT
>CAMJAO010000031.1 GCA_946403615.1 uncultured Prevotellaceae bacterium | reverse complement strand
TTGCCTTCTCTACCGGTCTCGTCACTCAGAAACAGATGGCGAAAGTCGGCATCATCATGGGTGTCGTCACCATGCTCTTGGGCTACGGCTTGCTGTATTTGCTGGGAACGGCGAAGATGTTATAAGGTTTAGGGTAGTTTAAGGTTTAGGGTAAAGTGTTTAGGGCTTAGTGTTCTAATCAAGTTACTAATAGGACTCTTACTGAATATTCTACTTCGTTTTAATATAACGGGGAATCTGATATTAGTCGGGTTCCCCGTTTTTTATGTTTCATTCGTGGCATTTATGGGTGTTACTTTACGCTTTGCACAGTGACTGTTGACTCGTGTTGCGTCGCAGAAAAGTTTTATCACATGAGTGTCCATGAGTATTTGGAAATTGTCACGAATGTTTGTTCCGTAGAAAATAATCATAAGCTTCTATCTTCCAACTTTAACGGATACCATTCTATTTCGGTTGCGAGGAGTTAACTTCGCAGCCGAAAACCCCTTTTGTCTCCTGAAAGTAGAACGCATTTTCACTGGCAATCATTTTTCCCATAGGGGAGGGAGAGAGGGACTATGATTGTTTAGACTTCCATGAAAACACAATGATACAGGATATTTTGAATGAGAACCGTCGGCGGAATGAGGCGATGAATGCCTTGTTCGATCCCGAGACAGGCGAGGGGAGTGTGGGCGAGCGCGTGGCGGTGGAGATTACCGATGCTGCTGACACGCCCCGCACCTGGTACCTGCCGCGCGAGATGTGCATTGACCCCTATGTGGTTCAGGTAATGCGGTTGGGCTCGCTCGAGGCCGCCGAACGACATTTTTCGCCCCATTACCATCCTTTGCAGCAGGCGCGCGACCGTTTCTGCCGCATCCGCTGCCGTTATGATTTCGCGTACTGGGCCTGGCGCTTTGTGAAAATCAAACCCAAAGCGGGCGGCGAGGATGTGCCGCTGCGGCTGAACCGTCCGCAACGGCGGTTGGTGGCCCTGTTTGAAGAGATGCGCCGCGAGGGACAGCCCATTCGCGTCATCGTGCTGAAAGCACGCCAATGGGGCGGCTCCACTGTGACACAAATCTATATGGCGTGGCTGCAACTCATCCAACAGCAGGGACTCAACTCGCTGATTGTGGGACATGTGAAAATCTCTTCTGCGGAGGTCTGCGGCATGTTCGACAAGATGCTCGACGCCTACCCGGTGGAGATGCTCTACGACATGGGTAAGATGCCCGACAAGGTGCCGCCGAAGATCCGTGGCGACCGTCATACACCGTTGTTGCGGCAGATACCGTCGCGCAACTGCAAAATCAAGGTGGGCAGTGCTGAGACGCCCCATTCCGCGCGTGGTGGCGATGCTGCGTTGGTGCATTGCACCGAGGTGGCTTTCTGGCGGAGGACCAAGGGCAAGACGCCCGAGGAAATCGTGCGGTCGGCGTGTGCGGGTGCCGCTTATAAACCCAACACGATGATTGTTTATGAATCGACTGCTAATGGTTCGGGCAATTTTTTCCAGCGTGAGTATGACGCGGCTCTACGGGGCGACTCGCAGTTCCGTCCGCTGTTTGTGGCATGGTGGCAAATCGAGCAATATGCCCTGCCGCTGGCTGACTCTGTGGCGTTTGCCACGATGCTCTATGACGGACGAAATGATGATGTGGCCGCCTCCGAACGTGCCGAGCCGGGGTGCTACCTATGGCGTCTGTGGCAGATGGGTGCCACACTCGAAGCCATCAACTGGTACATACAGGCGCGCAAACAGTATGCCGACCATGGGGATTTCGCTTCGGAATATCCCAGCGACGATGTCGAGGCATTCAAGCACTCGGGTGCCATCGTGTTTGACGAGCATCTGGTGGCTCGTTTGCGACCTGCCTGTTGTGCTCCAGCTTACCGGGGCGACTTGGCAGCGGCGGAGCGCACCGGACGCGGCGCACTTACAGGTATTGAGTTCATCGCATCGGCTTACGGACAGTTGTGGATTTGGGAACATCCTGACGTGTCGACCAGCCTGTCCGACCGCTATCTCGTCGTGGTCGATATCGGCGGGCGGAGCAGTCAGAGCGACTGGTCGGTCATCTGTGTCTTCGACCGTGGCGAGATGGCGGCAGACGGGTTGCCGCGCGTCTGCGCGCAGTGGTACGGGCATATCGACATGGACCTCTTGGCATGGAAGGCGGCACAGGTGGCGTGTTATTACGACCATGCGCTGCTCGTCGTCGAGAGCAATACCTTGGAGACGCATGCTGAAGGGCGTCTGCTCGAGGGTGGCGACCAATCGCATTATATCCTCAGCGAGATACGCAATGTGTATGACAATCTCTATGCCCGTCAGCGGAGTGCGGACGAGATACGCGAAGGGGCGCCTCTGCGCTATGGGTTTCACACGAATGTGCGCACCAAACCGCAGATTATCTCCACCCTCATAGCCGTGGTTCGCGACGGGTTGTATGAGGAACGCGACGCACGGTGCCTCGACGAGATGCTGACCTATGAGCGCCGTCTGAACGGTTCCTACGGGGCGGTAGATGGCCATCACGATGATTTGTTGATGACGCGTGCCATAGGTTTGCACATCTGTTATCACGAGATGCCACTGCCCCGAAGAATAGAACGCCGTCGCACCTTGCACCGTCGCACAGCACCGAAAGGAGAAATGGTGTGGTAAAAGCAGGAGCCTCCTCCGTACCCCCTCCCATAGAGGGGGCGCTTAATTCGGGTATTCCGGGTATTCTGAGTACTCCGAAATCATTATCCATCACATTTTTATAATACTCAAAACAATCAATTACTATGACAACAACCAACGAACACACCCTCCTGGGGAGGGGCTCGGCGGGAGTCTCCATATTATTAGAGGCGGCTCGCTATTGGAATGGTATGGCGCAGTTTCGCAAGCAGCGTGAGCGTTGCAAGCGCTATACCTATGGAGACCAGTGGAAAGACCGCGTGTATGTTGACGGTCAATGGATGACGGAGGAGGATTATATCCGCCGTCAGGGTAATGAACCGTTGAAGAACAACCTGATACGCCGGTTGGTGAAGAATGTGCTTGGTCACTACCGCGAGGGTGATGACCAGATGGCTTGTGTGGCGTGCCGGTCTGAAGACCGGAAGTTGGCGAAGGTGATGACGCAGGCATTGCAGCGCAATCAACGGCTCAACCGCAGCGTGGAACTGAATGCACGCAGTCTGGAGGAGTTTTTGATATCCGGGCTGGTGGTGCAGCGCAAATCCTTCGGTTTGCGACAGGGTAGGGCCGACTGTTGGACCGACTGCGTCGTGCCCGACCATTTCTTCATCGACAGCAGCATGCGCGACTGCCGGGGGTGGGATGTGCGCTGCTTGGGCGAGTTGCATGACATCCCGTTTTCGGCATTATGCCGCGATTTCGCCCGCTGCGCCGCCGACTACCAGCATCTGCGAGCCATTTATGCCCCCTCTGACTATCTGGAGCGTGTGGCGATGGTGTGTCGGGAGTTTGGCGAGTCATCGCCGAATCCCGATTTCTACACGTCGTCAGACGGGTTGTGCCGTGTGGTGGAGGTGTGGCGCAAAGAGGAGCGTGAACGGCTCATCTGTCATGACACCTCGACGGGTGAGGTTTATAAAATTGATGCCGCTAACTATGACAC
The DNA here is from genome assembly GCA_946403615.1 of uncultured Prevotellaceae bacterium. Taxonomy (GTDB): domain Bacteria; phylum Bacteroidota; class Bacteroidia; order Bacteroidales; family Bacteroidaceae; genus Prevotella. The sequence continues at coordinate 9,384 of CAMJAO010000031.1, read as the reverse complement.
AATGGTTGGTGGAAAGGATCATATCCGTACGGAGTGGTTCATCGACGAGGAGTGGCATTACTATTTTCTCACCCCCTTTGGCGATGTGCTTGATGAGGGCATCTCACCTTACGAACACGGGCAGCATCCCTATGTGTTCAAGGCCTATCCCTTCATCGACGGCGAGGTGCATTCGTTTGTTGCCGACGTGATAGACCAACAGCGGTACACCAACCGTCTCATCTCCCTCTACGACTGGGTGATGCGGTCGTCGGCCAAGGGCGTGCTGCTTGTGCCCGAGGAGTGTATCCCCGACGGTTATTCGCTCGACGACATAGCTGAGGAGTGGGCGCGCTTCAACGGAGTCATCGCTGTACGTGCGCGTGCCGGTTCGGTATTGCCCCAGCAAATCTCCACCCATGCCACGAATATCGGTATCAAGGAATTGCTGCAGACCCAATTGGATTTCTTCGAGGATATCTCGGGTGTGTCGGGCGTGTTGCAGGGCAAGCGCGAGTCGGCGGTGACCAGCGGCACACTCTTCGCCCAACAGACGGCCAATGCCGCCCGCTCGCTCATCGACATCCTCGACACATTCCGCGGATTCCTCATCGACGGTGCCTACAAAGATGTCCGCAATATGCAACAGTATTATGACAGTCCACGAAGTTATTGGACAGAGACTCTTGAGTATCAGAAGTCTCCGACGAATCCGGATACTATGACGTACATCCCGGAACAAATGCGCACCGCCGTATTTGACGTTGAAATCAAAGACTAAGAATCTTGTCTGTGAATTATCTTTGACTGCGAATTTTGCGAATTATACGAATAATAATTCACAACAGATTGAATGGTTTTAACGAATTGTGGGGGAGCGATCTTTGGCTCCCCCACAACTTCCCACGGCTGGTAGATTATCTTTTTTTGTGAAACTCGATGATGGTATCGGCCATACGTATGCGGTCGCCTTCATTGAGTGCTATCTCTTCACCCTCCTGCAATTGTTTGCCGTTGATGAGAGTGGTGTTCTTGTTCTTGAAATTGCGGATGTAGGTGCAGAGACTGTTGTCGGGCATTCTGACCACGGTGATGATTACATGTTGGCGGCTGCAATAGATGTCGGGCGTAGGTATCTGCACATTGGCGGGCGAACTGGCAGCGGCTCGTCCTACGATGTTTTGCCCGATATCGAGCGGAAAGGGCTGTCCGTTGAATGTGACAACCCCGGGCTCCTCCATGGTTCCGCCAGATGGAAGAATGGTCTTATCTTCGCTGAAGGGAGTTTGTGGCGGCTGTTGGAAAGTAGCCGTCGGCGGGAACGTCACCGTGAACACATGTCCGCATTTCGTGCATTTCACCGACCCTTGGTTGATGTTGTCTGGAGCGGTCACCACTAGTTGCAAGCCGCATTGCGGACACTTGGCAGTCAATTTTTTAGCCATGGTATATTTTGTTTATGCCAGCGACACGTCTGCATCGTTGATGAAATCGTCATTGAAATCGATATCGGCATCAGCGGTAAGGATGGAATCATCCATAGCCGCGTCTTCTTCCAATTCGATGAGTTCGCCCGTGTTGAGATTGATAGCTTCGCCCGGATTCAATTCACCGTCGTTGTTGAGGTCGGCCAAAGCGATGTCGGGTTGTCCGTCGCTGTCGAGGTCGATAAATGCCACGTCTGTTCCCTCGATAGAGGCTTCAGTCACCGTCACCTCTTGTCCGTCGGGCATGGTCACATGTTGTGTGTCGCCGATGGTTACGTTGAGATTTTCTCCTCCTGTCTCTTCTAAAGCAACTTCCTGCTTGGGTTCGGGTATGCTGTCGCTCACGATCGTGCTCACCTCGGCACCGTTGACTTCGATGTTGATGGTGATGTCGTGCGGGTTGTCGGCAGGCACATCAATGACGTCAGCCGGCACTTCGGGGTGCACACTGTCGGCATAGAGGTCGCGCTCCGCTTTCGACATGCTTTGCCACTCATCAGCATAGTAGGTGCCGTAATCGCCGCCGCGGTAGTGGAACACGCCGCCGGGTCCTACCTCTGCGCGTGCTGCCGCGAAAGCCTCGCTAAACGACATGGAGTCGTTAACACCATAAGCGATGGGCGCTTCGGAGTAAATCTCCACATGCCCTACTTGCGAATACATGATGACCGGTTCGGGTTCAACCACAGGCTCAACCACGGGCTTGTCAACGGCTTCGGCTTTTTCGGTGTTGATGGTGATATTGACATTGATGGCGGCACTGTCTGCTTGTGCGGAGGCTTCGGCTGAATCGACCGCGTGAGTCGTAGCAGTGGATTCGGGGTGGACAGCGCCGTCGGCCACGTCGAGAGTCACGGGTTCGTCGTCGATGTCTTTGAGCTCATCGACGGGCGTCGCTGCGAGTGCGCTGCCGGCATAAAGCACACCGGCTCCTACGAGGATGCCAGGCACACCGCCCATGGCAATCAGTTTATAACGCTCTTTGTCGGAATTCGCGGGCGCATTGTCACCAGTATTCATGGCATTTCCCCTTTTCAATGTGTCGTCGTTCATAATTCTTATGTTTTAGGTTGTTATTGATTTGATGTTGCAAAGATAGGGCGTAATTTCAATGTTTGCAAGACTTTTTCGCCATCTTCCACGACACCCCTTGCCTTTTGTGTCGAAAGGGGTGGTTTTTCGTGTGGAACGTGTTTTACTATTTAATCAATTGTGATTTGCATCCCGGACAGACAGAGGGAATCCTCTTGTAACTCGTATAAACGAGCGGATATCCGCATTGGCAGACGCATTGGTCTTCGAATGCTTTTTTCAATTCTCTTTTCTTTTTGGGTATGTCGTCTTTCAAGGCATAATAGATGTTGGCGAAAATGATGATCGCATAGATGGGGATTAAGATGATCAGTTTCGTCGTGTCGAGTCCTCCGCCAATGGCTCCCAGCACCAGACTGGCGGCGATGGCGATGGTGGAGAGCACACCTGTCACGGCTTTGATTTTGTTTCTTCGCGACTGTTCTTCATCAAGTTTTTCAATTTGCTCTTCATAATCGGCATATAACTTTTGCAGATGCCTCACGTCAAATTGTTTGGGCAATATTTTTTTGATTTCCTCCCAGGGCAGCACATAGTTGCCGCCGCCGAGCACGATGGTGTCATTGAAAGTCACGCGCTTGGAGTTCACTTGTTGGCCGTTGACGTAGGTCACATTCTGCATGTTGAGGTTTTTGAGCAGCATCGAACCGTCGTCATTGATGGTGAGCGTGCAATGTTCGCCGCTGACGTATCTGTTGACACTGTCAAATGCGCCTACACAAGCAGATTTGCCGTTAACGGTCAGTTTCAATCTGCCTGCTTTCTGTCCGGGTTGTGCTGCTTTTTCTCTGCCTATGATGATATCCATGGTTTTTAGAAGAACCTCCCCCTGTTCCCCTCGAAGGAAGGGGAAAACTACTTGAGTCCCGGGTCGGTATTGTTAATTGTGAATAGATGTTTTCAATTTACAAAAATACATGATATTTTGAACAATACAAAGAAAATAGTTTATTTTCGGTGAAAAAAACGTATTTTTGCGGCTGCAAATAAAGACGATAACTTTTCGCGCATGATAAAAAGACTCTTTTTCACGGCCCTTATATTGGTGTCGGCAGTGATGACCCTGCCGGCCCAGCGTCCTCAGGTTAATATGATGGAGTTGATGCGTATCGCCGAAGAGGGTGATACAGCGGCGCAGTACCAGTTGGCATATTGCTACGACCGTGGTTGGGGGGTAAGGAAAGATGTGGCGCTGGCTGCGGAATGGTATGGGGCGGCAGCCCGACGCGGACACGCTGAGTCGCAGAACAGTCTCGGCAATTGTTATCTTCTGGGCGATGGAGTGGCGCAGAACGACAGTCTGGCGGCATATTGGTTTGAGCAGGCAGCCCGGCAGGGGCATGTGGCGGCACAGTACAGCATTGGCGTAAGTCTGTTGTTCGGTCGGGGCGTGAAGAAGGATGAAAGTCAGGCGGTGCGATGGTTCCGTCAGGCTGCGGCTCAGGATGATGCCGACTCGCAATACAATCTGGGGTGGTGTCTGGAGACGGGTACAGGCGTGGAGAAAGACGAGCGCAAGGCTGTGTTCTGGTACACCGAGGCTGCCCGTCAGGGAATGCCTCAAGCCCAGTACAACCTTGCGCTTTGTGCTCACGAAGGACGTGGCATGGAGAAAGACCTGAAAGCCTATATCTTCTGGTTGGAACAGGCGGCCAAACGACACGACGAAAGAGCGATTGAAGCGCTCGCGACGGCCTATGAGCAGGGGATAGGGGTCAAACGTAACACGAAGAAAGCCCAACGACTACGGAAGAAATTGAACTCAACACACGAATAATCCTCTTTCTTCGATTACGATTCTTTCTCAGACTACGGATTTTTCGACTTATTTTCGACTACGAATTATACGAATTTCGCGAATTTTTATTGATAACGGATTCTGCGAATTCAACGAATTGTTTTCTATGCTGTAAAAGGCCCTAAATCGCTACATGTAGGGATACTTGATGTATATCCGCCCATTATTATACATAAAGTAAGCCCTACAGACAAACATACTTAACTTGTTGTCACTAATACGGGCGGGCACGGAGGCACCGCCCCTACAAGGTGGATGAGGGATATTAGGGAAAAAACTCCCTTTTGGTCAGTGGATATTCTACAAATCTCGCGATATTCGTAGTCAGAGTATTTAGTTTAATTCGTCTAATTCGTAGTCAAAGAACAATCCGTTGTCTGAGAAAGAATTAGTCATCAGAAAAACGTTGTCGGCAAAGTGTAGATGATTAGGGGGTTAATTACTTCCCTTGTCGTGGGAGATTCGGCGTTCGCTGCCACGTTCCCAAATGTTGAGTGAGGCAGCGCGGTTGAGAGCACCGAGTGCCGGGTGGTCGGTCCATTTGGGTGCTGAGGTATTGGGGCTGCCATCGAGGTTATGGATGTGTTCAGGTTGTCTCACGCGTCGCAGTTCCTCCTCGATTTTCATGTTGCGTCCTCTCACTTCCCCTTCGTGTGCGGCTGTGGCGACAGCGGCCTCGAGCGCCAGGGCGTGTTCGCGTGCCTGTTCGTCGAGCAGTTCTTGCAGCACGTCGCGTTCGTCGTAACTGTCGTTGATGGCTTTGAAGAAAGCCTCCTCGTCGGTCCAACTCACCTCGGGGTTGGACTTTTTCATCCGTTGTTCCAGAATTTCGCGCTGGGTCATCGGTTGCTGGTTCTGTTCTTTGTTTTCTGTGTTTGTTTCCATGATAATTTTTATTAAAGGTGAATAATCTCTGCAAAGATAGGGTAGGGAGGCCGTCGGTGAATGGTATCCATTCAACTTGTCGGTGATTTATATTTCTTTGCATAACTTTATATATAATTTATATTATATTTCTATTTTATGTATTATCTTTGCAGAAACTATTAAGAATGTAGAATGGCGAATGTGGAATTGTCGCTTCGCGAAGAATAGATGAGTGAAATATTGAGATAAAGGGATAATTAGTGAATGAATGTCACTCTTAATAATACTTACAACCATGAGAACACAAAACGAATACAATGAAGAGCGTGATCAGGATTTGTGGCGTACTTATTTGGATGTACGCCAAAGTATAGGATTGTTGTCGGAAGAGGATGCTGTGCGTCGCACGGTCACTTCTGCTGCTCGTCGGTTTTATGTGAGCGACGAGCGTGCGGCGCGAGTCGTGTCGTGGATGGAGAGCAATAGTGAGCGTGTCGAACAGATGTTGCCCCAACGGCGTGAGATGTTTGATGAGATATACCGCCGTACGCAGTTATTGCGCGCCGAGCATCCCGACTGGTGTTTACGCGACCTGGTGCGGCATGTGGTCAACCGTCCCGCACCGCAGTTCTACCTCACCCCGGGCAGCGGATACATGATACTCCGCCGTATCAGGCGCCGCCGCAGACACGAAATGATGGAGACGTTGAGGAAAATGAGGATAGGGAGATAAGGAGGTTAAAGACAATAGTTTTGTAAAAGCGGATTTCAAAACCCCTCCAGCAGAAGGGCCAAAGTGGTGCTGCTTTTGTGTAATATTGTGGTCCAATCGTGTAGTCACCCAAAAATTAAGCCAATACTGTCACAATTGACGGAGTATTGGCTTAACTTCTATAACTTCTATAACTTCTATAACTACCAAATAACTACTTGATATTCAGTCGTCTCCAAATCCAACGGGGAATACGGCGCCAGAAAGCGGTGATGATGCGCCAACGCCAGTCGATGACGCAAATGTGGCGTTTGTGGTCGATGGCTTGTAATGCTTTTTTGGCCGCAAACTCGGGCTTCATCATCAGCGGGTAATGTGTGTTGTCAAGCAGCGCGGTATCGACGAAGCCCGGTCGGATGTCGGTAAAGCGTATGGGCAGTTTGCGCATATGTGCCTGTTGCTCGAGCGACTGAAGATAGGTGTTTTGGAATGCTTTGGTAGCAGAGTAGGAGGGTGCGGCTCCCATGCCCTTTGTGCCGGCGATGCTGCTGATGGCCGCGATGTGTCCGGAGCCTTTCTCTGCGAAGTAACGGTATGCCTCGCCTATCATGCGGGTGAAGCCCAACCCGTTGGTCTTTAGGGTGTTGTTCTCAATGTCCTCTTCAAGTTGCGGGTTTTGTTTGCCGATGCCCGAGACATGGAAATAAAGATCCATGCCGCCTGTGGCTGCAATCAGTTGGCGAAGCAGTGCGGGTGCGTCGTCATGGGTCACATCAATACCGGCGGTGAACACCCTGTCGGGAGCCAATGCCCGCAGTTGTTCCAGTCGGTCAGTGCGGCGTGCAGCGACGCCCACCGTCCAACCGCGCTCGATGAGCAGACGGCTCACCTCGTTCCCGATGCCTGAAGAGGCACCCATGATGATTGCTCGCATAAAAAGTCCCTACCTGATCTCCCCCGAGGGGGAGGAATCCATTGCTTGAGGGGGTATCGTTAATTAGAAAAGAAAACTATTCGGTAATCTTTCCCTTCCCGGGGAGGGTTAGGGAGGGGGCTCTTAATTTGCTGCCTCAAATTCGCGGAGGAAGCGGGTGTCGTTCTCTGAGAAGAGACGCAAGTCGCTGACGGAGTATTTCAGGTTGGCGATGCGCTCCACACCCATGCCGAAAGCATAACCGCTGTAAATCTTGCTGTCGATGCCGCAGAGTTCGAGCACGTTGGGGTCGACCATGCCGCAGCCGAGAATCTCCACCCAACCGGTATGTTTGCAGAATCCGCAGCCCTCGCCGCCGCAGATGAAGCATGAGATATCCATCTCAGCGCTTGGCTCGGTGAAGGGGAAGTAGGAAGGACGCAGACGAATGTCGGTGTCGGCACCAAACATCTCGCGCGCAAAGGTGAGCAGCACTTGTTTCAAATCGGTGAACGACACATTCTTGTCGATATAGAGACCTTCGACCTGATGGAAGAAACAGTGGGCGCGGGCGGTGATGGCCTCGTTGCGATAGACGCGCCCCGGGCAGATAACACGGATGGGAGCGGTCAGTTTGCCGTCTTCGGTGTGCATGTTTTCCATCACACGAGCCTGCACACTACTGGTGTGTGAGCGCAGGAGGATGTTTTTCGTCACGTCATTGGGATGCTGCGACACGAAGAACGTGTCTTGCATATCGCGTGCGGGATGGTCAGCGGCGAAGTTCATCTTCGTGAACACGTGCAGGTCGTCTTCCACCTCGGGACCGTCGGCCAGTGTGAATCCCATGCGAGTGAAGATGTCGATGATCTCGTTGGTCACGATTGAGAGCGGATGGCGTGTGCCCAGACCGATAGGGTAGGCTGTACGTGTCAGGTCCATATCGTCGCATGATTGCTCGTTGCTGGTGCACTGTTCACGAAGAGCGTTGATACGCTCCAAGGCCTTCTGTTTCAACTCGTTGATTTTGATGCCCACAGCCTTTTTCTGCTCGGGTGCCACATTGCGGAAATCGGCCATCAATGCGGTAATCTCGCCTTTCTTACTAAGATATTTCAAACGCAGCGCCTCTATCTCTTCAGCATTAGAGGCACACAGGTTGTTCACTTCCTGAAGTAACTTCTCAATTTTCTCGAGTATCATATCTGATTTTTTTGTTTTTGTCGCGCTTTTGCTAATAATCGGGTGCAAAGGTAATACTTTTTTCAGTAAAATAGATGTGGCTTACATTTTTTTGTGTATCTTCGCAGTCGAAATGAGGTATTTACGAATAAACTTTAGACTATGAGTGAAAATCCTAAAAATAACGGCGGCCGCAAAGGTGTGGTCCTGACCATTCTCATCTTGCTGTTAGTCTTCGGCGGTTTCTTCGCTTATAAAGTGTTGCTCGAAGAGAAAGGCGGGCGAGAGTTGAAGACCGGCATGCCGGCCGACTCGCTGAAGACAGTTGCGGGCAATGACACCCTCGGAAACGTTGACCCCGCAGACCACTCAGAAGCCCGGATTCTTGGTTTCGCGAAAGGAATTGAATATGTGGAGTGCAGCATCGAGAAGAACTATGGCTATCTCTACCATTTCGGCCGCGAAGGACAAGTCAACGCCGTTTATTCCTATCACAACGGCACCAATAGCACAGTGACGATGGTCAATGGAAAAGCCGTGAAGTGTGAAACATTGGATGGTCCGGCCGAAGAACTGGAGAATCCGCCGGTCGCTGAAGAATATAATAGCGTCTATGAATATCGTCAGGCGGGAGATTCCGCGGAAGTATATTCGAAGTTGGAAGGCGAGCCTGCTGTAAAAATCGGCGCATATTATTACGATGAAAACGGACGCATCACACGGGCCACCGACTCGTGGAGAACTTGGCAGTTCACTTACGATGCCGAAGGCAAGGCCGTTGATCAGAATGGCCAGGAGGTCTATCCGCCGATTGTTATCTTCTTCGAAGAAACACCGATTCTGCCCAAGAAATTTAAGGCCCAAAAGACCGACAGCCTAGGCCGTGTGACCGAGGCTGTTGACAACAACGGAAGAATCCATTACTCCATCAGATATTTTGAGTAGGATATTCTAGGAGAGCCTAGGAAAACCTAGGAAAACCTAGGAAATAATCCCAGGATCACTATAACCACCTCGTGTACTATTGTCTTCACACCTCCACTCCTTCACTCCTCTCCACTCCTAAAAAATAAACAATATGAATACAAATCAACAATGGAATCAGGGGCAGATGCCTACGGGCGGCAATCCTCAGATGCAGCCCCAAAAGGACGGCGGCCGCAAAGGCCTGATTATCGCCATCAGTATCGTGTCAGTATTGGTGCTGGCACTTGGTGGCTTCATCGCTTATAAGTTATGGATCGAAAAGAAAGGCGCGTCGGAGGTTACTGCCGAAGTGGCAGCCGACTCGTTGAAGAAAGCCACTGTCGGTGATGCTGACTCGCTGAGTAAAGCCCTGAAGACCGGGAATAGT
>CAMJAO010000030.1 GCA_946403615.1 uncultured Prevotellaceae bacterium | reverse complement strand
AGGCACGTCTGAACTCCTACGAGAAGATGCTCAACGAAGAGCAGAAGCAGAAAGAGGAAAAACTGGAAATCTTCATACCGAACGGTCCGCGCCTTGGCAACAAGGTCATAGAAGCCGAGCATGTGGCAAAAGCATTTGGTGAAAAGGTATTGTTCAACGACCTTAACTTCATGTTACCGCCCAACGGTATTGTGGGCGTGATAGGTCCTAACGGTGCAGGTAAAACCACTCTCTTCCGTTTGATTATGGGACTTGAACAAGCCGACGCAGGGACATTTGCCATTGGTGAGACGGTAAAACTAAGTTATGTTGACCAGCAACATAAAGACATCGACCCGGCCAAATCCGTTTATCAAGTGGTGAGTGGCGGAAATGAAACCATCCGCATGGGCGGCAGAGATGTCAACGTGAGAGCCTATCTGTCGCGTTTCAATTTCAGTGGTGCCGATCAAGAGAAGAAATGCGGTGTATTGTCGGGCGGTGAGCGCAACCGTCTGCAATTGGCCATCGCTCTGAAACAAGAAGGCAATGTGCTGTTGCTTGACGAGCCCACAAATGACATTGACGTGAATACCCTGCGTGCGTTGGAGGAAGGTTTAGAATCGTTTGCTGGTTGTGCTGTTGTCATCAGCCATGACCGCTGGTTCCTTGACCGTATATGTACCCACATTCTGTCTTTTGAGGGTGATGGCAACGTGTTCTTCTTTGAAGGAAGTTACACTGAATATGAAGTGAACAAAGCCATGCGGTTAGGATTGGAAGAGCCCAAACGCATCAAATACAGAAAATTGGAAGTATAACTTTATCAGGAGTGAAGGATTGAATACATCTGTTTTTTCAGCGTTCGTATCCTTTCCCTAAATCCTGACATATACAAGGACTTTTGAAATAGCGAAGTCAGTTATTTTTCTTGTAACTGAACACCGCCCATATACTCATCACAAGAGATATGGTAGCAAGCGCGAGGATTTGCCCGTAGATGCTGGCAAGTCCTCCGCCTCGTATAAAGACCGTTCGTATGGCATCGATGAAATAATGCATGGGGTTGACATAAGTTGTAGCATATGCCCATTCTGGCATGGACCTTGTAGGCGTGAACAACCCTGAAAGCAACATAAGTGTGACCACAAAGAACCACATGACGAAGATAGCCTGTTGCATGGTGTTGCTGTAATTGCTGATGATGAGACCGAAAGAAGAGAAGAACAACGAGAGGAGCATGGTTAGCAAATACACATACAACAAATTGCCTTGACAAGTGATGCCATAAATACCCCAAGAGAGCAACTGACAGACGGAGACTATAAACAATGCTATTATCCAATATGGAATTAGTTTCGCCATGATGAATGTCAATTTCGACACCGGAGTGACATTGATTTGTTCAATTGTTCCAGCCTCTTTCTCCCCGACGATATTAAGCGCGGGCAAGAAACCACACATCAACATGATGACAATGGCCAATAGAGCGGGTATCATGTACACTTTATAATTCTGGTGTGGATTGTATAGATTGAGTATCTTGGGAGCATTCTCAATCATGTTTACATGCTCCATTGAATCGCCTGATTCCGGCATCGGAACAGAAGCGGTTATAATTTGCGACAAATAGGCCGACCCTATACTTCCTTTTGTGCCATTGACGGCATTGGCTGCAATCAATATGTTTTGTTTGTCTATCACGACTACCGCGTCGGCCTTTCCCTTGTCTATATCATTGAGCGCTGATTTGTAATCGTTTTTTTCTCCACAAAAGATGAAATATCGTGAAGCCTGTATGCGATGGATGAGGCGCATGGAGGCAGTATTGTGTGAACGGTCTACCACCTCAACCTTAATATTCTTCACCTCCATGCTCATCACCCAGGGCATCACGCACATGATGACCACAGGGAATACGAATATGAGTTTCGGCAGAAACGCATTTCTTCGTATCTGTATAAACTCTTTCTGTAGGAGGTATTTGAGGATTTTCATGTGTTATTCCAATCTTTTGTTAAACTTAGCAAGCGCAACAGCCAGCAACAATGCCGTCATGGCTGAGAGGATGACGAACTCCTTAAACACCTCGCCCAATCCTACACCCATGATCATCAGTTTGCGCATGGCAGAGATGTAATAACGAGGCGGAACTATTGCCGAGAGCCACTGCAACACGGTCGGCATGGACTCGACGGGAAATAACATCCCGCTCAACATGACCACCGGCATCAGAAGAACCATGGCCGACATTAACAGCGCAGCAAGTTGCGTTTTCGCCACGTTGGAAATAAGCATGCCGAGTGCCAGCGCGAGCAAAATATAGACCAAAGAAATGGCAATAATCCATATAAGCGAACCCGCCAAAGGGACACCGAGCACAAAATGAGCCATGAGGAGAATGATGATGAGAATCGAGAAAGCGAGCATGAGGTATGGCACCGCCTTAGCCATAATAATCATGATGGGTCTCACAGGCGAAACAAGCAACACCTCCATGGTGCCTTTTTCTTTCTCTCTTACGATAGAAATGGAAGTCATCATCGCACATATGAGCATGAGCAGCATACCCATGATGGCCGGCACGAAGTTATATGCCGATTTCATCTGCGGGTTGTACAACATTTTAATGTTCAACAAGGATTGAGTGCTGTTGGCCATAGTCTGTGCCGCTATATTGGCCCACTGTTGGGCCATATTGGGGTCTGCTCCGTCTACGATAAACTGTACCTCATGGTTACCGCGTTGATAATCATTCCCGAAAACAACAGCCATATCAGCTTTCTGGTTGCGTATGAGTCTTTCAGCATCTTGTGGTGTAGCAACGGTAGCCGTGATAATAAAATAATCCGATGCCGCCAAGCGTTCCACCTTCTGTTGCGTAGCAATACCCATCTGTGAGGTGACCACCATCGTGCGCACATTTTTCACATCGGTGGTAATGGCAAAGCCGAATAAGAGCATCAAAACGACCGGCATGCCGAAAAGAATCAGCATGGTACGCTTATCTCTTAGGATATGCTTGGCTTCTTTAATGACGAATGAAATGAATGGATTCATACGCTAATCGCTTGAACGGGTTGCCTGACGAGCCAAAAAAGTGAACACGTGGTCGATATCAGGCTGACGGAATTGCTTTTTCAGTTCATCGGGCGTACCGATGGCTTTGATTTTTCCATCAACCATCATCGAAATGCGGTCGCAATATTCTGCCTCATCCATATAATGGGTTGTGACAAATACGGTGATGCCGCTTACCGCCGCTTCCTTAATCATTTCCCAAAATTGTCTTCGGGTGGCAGGGTCAACGCCTCCAGTAGGTTCATCGAGGAACACCACTTCCGGCTGATGAAAGACGGAGACGGAAAAGGCTAATTTTTGTTTCCACCCAATGGGAAGACTCTTGACGAGATCATCGCGGTGTTCAGCAAACTCAAGACGCTGAAGCAGTTCGTCCGTTTTATTATCAATCTCCTTGTTGTCCATGCCATAAATACCACCGAAGAGCCTCAGATTCTCAGCCACGGTCAAATCCTCATAAAGAGAGAATTTTTGGCTCATATAACCGATACGCTTTTTGATTTGCTCATGCTGGGTGGAGATGTCAAAACCCGCCACAGTTCCAGAGCCGGATGTAGGCTGATTGAGTCCTGTAAGCATGTGCATGGCTGTCGTCTTTCCTGCGCCATTCGCACCAAGGAAACCGAATATTTCCCCCCTTTTGACAGTGAAAGAAATATCATCGACCGCACGGAAAGTACCAAAAGATTTGACGAGATGCGACACAGATATGACATTGTCATTTCTTTCCGCCTCATCTGAATTCAAGTATGACTTGTCAATCGGTGGAGGGCAAAACACATCGGAGAAACGGTCAAGAATCACTTGCGGGGTATCTACCCCCTGAATTTTACCCTGGCTGATAAAAGCCACCCTCTCACAACAACGGACCTCATCGAGATAGGGTGTGGAAGCCATGATGGTAATACCTCGTTCTTTGAGCATTGAGAGCATCTCCCAGAACTCCTTTCTTGAGACAGGGTCGACACCTGTTGTCGGCTCATCAAGGAATAGCACTTCCGGCTGATGAACGAGCGCACATGCAAGCGCCAACTTCTGTTTCATGCCTCCAGAAAGTGCACCTGCCTTGCGGTTATCGAAACGCTCGATTTGAGAATATACCGCACGAATGCTGTCATAGCCCTCTTCGACAGTTGTACCAAAGAGCGTGGCGAAGAACTCAAGGTTTTCCCTGACAGTCAAATCCTCATAAAGAGAGAAACGGCCAGGCATATACCCCACTCTGCGCCTCACGTCTTGCATCTTTCTGACCACATCAAATCCCGCGACCGATGCCTCACCCTCATCAGGTAAGAGCAATGTACAGAGTATGCGGTAGAGCGTTGTCTTTCCCGCTCCGTCAGCCCCGATGAGTCCGAAGACCTCACCATGACCGACCGAAAAGGAGACATCGTCAAGTGCTTTTACCGCTCCATAGGATTTTGATATGTGATTGACAGAAATCATAACGTCAGAACTTCACCTTACCATACATACCTATTTTTACATAGCCATCATTTTTAATGGCTATTTTCACCGCATACACAAGATCGGCCCGTTCATCATCTGTTAGAATTGTTTTCGGGGTGAACTCGGATTTTCCTGATATCCAAGCCACAGTCCCGTCGTATGCTTTCAACTGTTTATCACCATAATCTGCGAATACCGTAACCTTCTGTCCCACTTTGATGTTTTCCAATTGAGCAGACGTGACATAAGCACGGATATACATATTGTCAGAATCAGCCATTTTGAAAAGAGGTTTCCCGACGGTTACGAATTCGCCCTGCTCAGCATATTTTTCGAGGATCAATCCGCTAATAGGTGTTCTGACCTCTGCATCTGCCATTTGTTCGCGTATTTGAGCCTGTTGGACATCAATGCCTGCCATCTGCGCATCGATGCCATCCATTTGAGCGTCGATGCCACTGCCTTGTTCGGCAAGGCTGGCATTATTGCTATTGATTTGCTCTTGCGTGGCAGAAAGTTGCCGCTGCAACACGGTTATCTGGTCATTAATATCATCCAATTGCTTTCTAGGCACGGCACCGTCTTTAACCAATTCAGAAAATCTGCGTTGTTCTCGCTGCGCATTAACAATCTGCTGCTTAATTGAAGCCACCTGTTTATCCAAATCCAGCCTTTTACTGTCAGTAGCATTTTTCGTGGCAGAGAGTTGTCTTTTGTTTGCACGCAGTTGCTGTTTGCTGGTTTCCAACTGCTCATGTTTCAGTTTGAGTTGTTCAGTGCTAATCACGCCAACCAAAGCATTTTGCTCTACTTTTTCGCCGTCCTTAACCGTAAATGCGGACAATTCACCTGTCGATTTTGCAGAGACTGTCACTTCTGTGGCCTCGAATACACCTGTGGCATCAAAATCATCGCCGGAATTGCCACATGCGACCATACACGAAGCTGATAATGCCAATAATATGTGAGAAAACGGTTTTATTGGTTTCATATTTGTGAGGTTTTTATTGATTAAGGGTATATTTGAGGTCATACTGGGCTTTGAGCATTTCTATCTCATGTATAGAATGCTGTACCTTAGCAGCATTCTCATTATTGATTTGTCTGACGAGTTCGTTGACATCGATGATGCCGTGTTCGAGTTTCGACTCGGCCGCTTTTCTGACAGATGTACGCAAGGAGACTATCTCTTCGTCATTGTCCATAAGTGTTTTGTATTTTGCCACCTCCTCATCTTGTTGAATTTGTTCCAACTGATTGTTGAGCATGAACGTCTCGCGTTGCAATTGATACATGGCCCGTTGTGCTCCAATCTTCTCTTTATCACCCTTGCGCGTATATAGAACCCCGATGTTCCAAGTCATTCTCGCCCCTACCATGCCATTCCAAGACCATTGATATCGCATCATATCATCAAACATATTGTATCCAGGATAGCCATAGAACCCCTGAGCGAAGACCGAGAGTTTGGGCATCAGTGCAGCATTGAGAGATTTCTCCTGCGCATCGGCCAACCGGATTTGCGATTCAATAAGTCGCAATTCAGGTCGCTCCTCAACCATTTGAGCCCCATGAAGGCCTGAAATAGATTGCGGTTTTACCAGATGGTCAGTGATGTCGATGCCGCAGAAAACAGCAAGCATCCTTTGCAGTGTTCTTCGCTGAGTTTGAAGGGTTGTTAATTGCTGCCCGACATTTAGGCGTTCGGCCTTGACCGCGTAGTAATCACTCTCTGCAGCAGTGCCATGTTGAAACATCGACGCCAGTTTTTTCTCATTCGTTCCTAACAAAGTTTGTAAATCCTGGCTGAGGATAATCTTTTCATCAATCAACAGCAGAGAGAAAAACATGTCGTTCACCCTCTTCCTGATTTGATAAAGAGTCACTTCATTTTGCGCAGTCATCACCTCGCCTTGTCTTTTGGCCATTTCTTTTTGACTGCTTATCACGCCTCCGTCGAAAACAGACTGATTGATATCAATCCCAACACGATACTGGTCTTTGTGCAGCCCTTCGAGTTGAACACCCATGGTCTGGAACACGCCTTGCATACTTTCAGGCCACGAAGCCACATCGCTCTGGTAAGTAGCCAGGGCGTATGCTGAGACCTGCGGCAACCAACCTTTCTGAATATTATCGACAGTGGCATCGGTTGTCTTCTCAATGAGTCCATATTGGTTGATGAGCGGATAGTTATTTTGCGCTGCGTCCTGACACTGCTGTAACGTCTGAGCATGCATCATCACAGGCATCAGTACCATCCATAGTCCTATTTTTCTCATAATCATAAACAAAGATTTGACAGTGCAAAGATAAAGAGAATAAATACAAGAATCGTTACCTTTAGAAAAGAAAAAATGTTCTTTTTGTATAATTTCTAGCAATATCTCGTCAAAAATATGGCATTTTTATTATCTTTGCATCCGAAATACGGATATATACATGAAAGAACTGGAACAATTAACACTGACTCGTCTGCAGCATCTTTTTGAAAAGACGCATGACGAGAAATCCAAAAACTATATCAGTCATCATCTGGCGATAGCCCGTGATATTCGCCCAGAGCATATTAAGGAACAGTTTGCAAGCGGACCAAAGATAATGACTGAGATGCGAATACTTTTGGTCTTACAGGGTTGGGCAAATGTAGAACTGAACCTGATGGAACAACATATTGAAGCCGGAGACTTAATCTATTTAGGCACCAATGGCATACTTCAATATTATGACAGTTCCCCAGACTTGAAAGGAATCGGTCTGTCGATGAGCGACGAATTGTTCCAGTTAGCAATAGGTAACCACATCCCCAAATCATTTGACGGACATCTGCGTGATTTTCATTTTAGCCTAAGACAAGAAGAAATAGAGTTTCTCAATACTTTGCATCATCTTATATACTTAAGTACGAACATAGATGGATCAGGTTATCAGGTTCTCTTGCAACTGATCAGTTCCTTTTTGTGGTATTCCGACCATTTACACAGCCAGCATGAAGAGAACGACATGAAGAGCATAACACGTGAGCAACGGCTTTTCACCGAGTTTCTCAATTTGGTGAACGAACATGCGGGGCATGCTCATACCATCGATTTTTATGCGGACCATCTATGTCTGTCACCCCGTTATATGAGCACCCTAATTAAAAAAATGAGCGGAAAAGGGGCAAAAGAGTGGATAGACGCAGCACTGCTGACGCGTATTAAAATCGCCCTCCGCCATACAGACCGTCCATTGGGAGTGATCAGCGATGAGATGGGGTTTCCCAACACATCTTTTTTCTGCAAATTTTTCAAGCGCCTGACAGGTATGCCACCTGGAGAATATAGGAAAGGAGGTATATATCATTTGCCCACCAAACCTTAAGAGAAAGATATAGCGGTTGTCTTCAGAAAAGGAAAAACGCTAATATTTTTGTTTTTTAGGCAGTTTATTCATACTTTTGTACTCGTTTTTGAAAATAGCGATGAGCATTAATTATACACATAAAGAGGAACTATGGAACTCGTGGTCGCACGCGGGCGGTATTGTCCTCGGTGTGGTAATTGGAGTTTTGTTACTTATCAGAGCGGTTCACTGCCCTGCCCGACTCGCTTTGCCAAGCGTGGTACTCTATCTGGCCGGTATGTTGGGATCATACATATGTTCGACTACTTACCATGGCTGGTCGCCTCTGTCTCGCTGGAAAGAGCGTCTTCGCCGTTGGGATCATGCCGCCATCTATTGGCATATAGCCGGCAGTTATTCGCCAGTGACCCTAGTAGCCCTGATTGACGAAGGTTATTGGGGCTGGGGCTTGTTTTGTTTTGTATGGCTTTGCGCTATCATCGGAACGAGTATCAGTTTTGTTCATCTGAAAGAGCATTCCAACGTTGAGACCTGTTGCTATATCGGTATGGGATTAAGTGTTCTTGTTGCTTTCAAGCCATTGATGCACGCAGTATCAACCGCCACATTGCTATGGATCATCGCCGAAGGCGTATGTTATATCACCGGGGCGGTATTTTATTCACTTCACAAGCGACGGAATGTTCACACCGTGTTTCATTTCTTCGTATTGGCTGGAACAATATGCCATATCATAGCCGTTTGGAAGATATTGGGAAGTTAATTATTTGGAATTTAAGAAGTTAAGGACAATACAGTAGAGACAGGACTATAACTGCCATATTATTGAAAATCAACAAATTAAAATATTTCTATTAAAGAATATGGAAAACAAAGAAAGAAAGATGCGGATAGGTTCGCTTTGTGTGCGTGCCGGTTATCAGCCCAAGAACGGAGAACCCGTAGAACCTCCTATTGTGCAGAGTACTACCTTTAAGTATGACGACTCCGACGAGATGGCCATGCTGTTCGACTTGAAGAAAGAAGGCTATTTCTACACACGACTGCAAAACCCGACGAATGACGTCGTGGCTGCTAAAATCGCAGCATTGGAAGGCGGCGTAGGTTGTGTGTTGACCTCAAGTGGTCAAGCGGCCAATTTCTTCGCCGTGTTTAATATCTGCGAAGCCGGCGACCACATCGTAACCTCCAACGAGATATACGGCGGAACATACAATTTGTTTGGCGTGACCCTAAAGAAATTGGGCATTGACAGCACCTTTGTCTCGCCCGAAGCCAGCGATGAAGAAATTGAAGCGGCATTCCGTCCGAACACAAAATTATTGTTTGGCGAAACCATCTCCAACCCAGGTTGCGCAGTGCTCGACATCGAAAAATTCGCCCGCATCGCCCATAAAAAAGGTGTTCCGCTCATCATCGATAACACCTTCGCGACTCCTGTCAATTGCCGGCCGTTTGAATGGGGTGCAGACATCGTGACCCATTCCACCACCAAATATATGGACGGCATGGCCACTCAAGTGGGCGGAGCCGTTATCGACAGTGGCAATTTCGACTGGATGGCTCATGCCGATAAGTTCCCCGGCTTGACCACTCCCGATGAATCGTATCACGGGCTTACCTATGTGAAAGCATTCGGCAAGATGGGATATACCACCAAATTGGTGGCCCAACTGATGCGTGACTTGGGCAGTATTCCCTCGCCACAAAACTGTTTCTTACTGAATCTGGGATTGCAGACGCTTCATCTCCGTGTAGCGCAGCACTGCAAAAACGCCCAGCGGGTGGCTGAATATCTGCATGACCACCCGCAAGTGGCATGGGTACACTATTGCGGTCTGCCAGATGACAAGCACTATGCATTGGGACAGAAATATCTGCCTAATGGTTCATGCGGTGTTATCGCATTCGGATTGAAGGGAGACCGAGAGACAGCCATCCGTTTCATGGACTCGCTTAAGATGGCCAACATCGCCACCCATGTGGCTGATGCCCGCACCTGTGTGCTCCATCCCGCCAGCCATACCCACCGCCAATTGTCAGAAGAGCAGTTGCTTGAAGCAGGTATCGCTCCCGATTTGATTCGTCTCTCAGTCGGCATCGAAGACGTGGAAGACATCCTCTATGATATCCAACAGGCTCTGGAATGCACTAACAGCCCGTCATGAGACAATCTTGAGACGTGAAACAGCCTCATATGGACAAATTCTTCATTTGAAAGGGCTGTAAATCAAGTTTTTTGTATAAATTTGCAGCGAAATACAAGATATGGACAAAAAGCCGCTTTTGGGAATGACTCTCGCCGAACTGAAAGCCCTGGCGAAAGAATTAGGTATGCCCGCTTTCACTGGTGGACAGATGGCGAAGTGGCTCTATACGCAACACGTGAGCGAAATCGATGAGATGACCAATATCTCACGCCTGAACCGTGAGCGACTGTCTGAATCTTACGAAATAGGCGCTATGGCTCCGACTGACAGTCAACACTCCGTTGACGGCACCATCAAATACCTCTTTCCGACAGAAAGCGGACGTGAGGTGGAGACAGTGTTTATCCCAGACGGCGAACGTGCCACACTGTGCGTATCATGCCAAGTGGGATGTAAGATGAATTGTCTGTTTTGCCAAACCGGCAAACAGGGTTTTGAAGGTCAATTGAGCGTGCGCGACATCTTGAATCAAGTGTATGCTCTGCCTGAGCGTGAGCGGTTGACAAATATCGTCTTCATGGGGCAAGGCGAACCAATGGACAATCTCGACAACGTGTTGAAAGCGACGGAGATACTGACCTCGGATTACGGTTATGCATGGAGTCCTAAACGAATCACTGTGAGCAGTGTGGGCGTGAAAAACAAACTGAAGCGTTTTCTCGACGAGAGCGAATGCCATGTGGCCATCAGCCTGCACTCCGCCATTCCAGAGCAACGCACCATGCTAATGCCCGCAGAACGCGGCATGAGCATCGTCAAGGTCATTGAACTGCTGCGCCAGTATGATTTCTCTCATCAGCGCCGACTTTCATTTGAATATATCGTGTTCGGAGGTCTGAACGACAGTCCACTTCATGCCCGTGAAATCGTGAACTTGCTCAAAGGACTTGACTGCCGTGTGAATCTGATACGTTTCCACCATATTCCAGGCGTGGATTTACAAGAAGCGCCTGAAGAACGCATGGTATCACTTCGCGACTATCTGACCCATCATGGCATTTTCACGACCATACGCGCATCGCGTGGGCAAGATATCTTCGCCGCCTGCGGACTGCTAAGCACAGCCAAACAAATAGCCGATGCACGCCGCAAAGAATAGCCTTTTATCTATGGCTGTCGCATTGATATCTGTGATGACATTGACAGATTGCGGCCGTTCACCTTTGATGCCACAAAGCGGCGGCAAGCCTTACGAGGTAGTGCTCATCGGCGATAGAGACAGTATCGTTTATCACGAACTTGACGCCGACGTGGAGGGACTTCCGCAGTCAGAACCGAGTTTCGACGTACTGATGACAGACAGCGCTACAGGCATCGATCTGTTGGCCCGTAATGTGGTAAGAGTGAGCATCGACTCACTTCGCTATAGCCGAACCCATATCCGTTATGACCAAGACGTGAATGCCTCGCCGCAACTCATGGTATATATACACACACCGAGTGCAAAAGCGTTGCGTCAAGAGTTACCCCCCTTAGGCGGACGCCTCCGCCAGTTGCTGACACAGGCAGAGATGAAACGCGCTCAGACCTTTCTCAATGAAAAACATAATGACGAGGCTGAGCGAATGATAGAAAAGATGTTCGGGGTTAAGATGCACATTCCCGCTGACTTGACATTGAGCAAGCAAGGAGAGCGATTTCTCTGGTTTTCGAATCAGTCGGCTGAAGCCCAGCGGTGCATCTGTCTATATGAGATGAACCCCTACCCTGCTCAAGACATGAGCAAACGCGACAGTGTAATGAGATGCAACATAAAGGGTGAGACCGACTCGATGTATATGCGCACCGTTGCGAATACAGCCACCGCCTACAAGCAGAAACGCGCTAACGGACAAGAGGAATACATTGTCAGGGGCCTATGGGAAATGTACGGCGATGCCATGGGCGGTCCCTTCGTACAGCGGATCATCCCGACAGAAAGCCAGCGAACCATCGTATGTGAGGCTTTTGTATTTGCGCCTGGAATGAGCAAACGCAACCTGATGCGCCAACTTGAAGCGGTCTTGATGACGTTGGAAACAGACAATTGAATACCCGCTTATAGTTCTCTCCTGAGAGACAAAGGCAAGTGACATGAATAGATTATTTAATGGGTGTTATTAGTGCAAGCACTAAGACCTCTACAACTAAACCATATAAAACCATATAAAAATGGAAAATAGAATGATACGCGTGGCTATCACGCAAGGAGATACTAACGGCATAGGTTATGAATTGATATTTAAGGTGCTTTCTGACCCTGCCATATTAGAATTATGTACACCGATTATTTACGGTTCTGCAAAAGTGGCGGCCTATCATCGTAAAGCCCTTAACATGCAGGCCAACTTCAGCATCATCACTAAAGCGCAAGACGCACAAGACGGTCGCGTCAACCTGCTCAACACCATTGATGAAGAGGTGAAAGTTGATCTGGGCACAGCCACGCCAGAATCTGCAAAAGCATCAAGTCTGTCTCTTGACCGCGCCATGGCAGACTGGCAGGAAGGTCTGTTTGATGTGCTTGTGACCGCTCCTGTCAGTGCTGAGTCACTTAACGGCAAGCCCCTGTGCGATTATCTGGCTGAAGCGTCCGGCAACAAGGGAAAGGCACTCGACATTCTGTCCGACGACGGTTTACACCTTGCCATACTCGCTTCTGGAGCATCTGCCAGTGAGGCAGCCGCACAAATCACCAAAGAGAACGTGACCGAGAAAGCCATCATGTTCTTCCAATCATTGAAACGCGATCTGCGTATCAATAACCCGCGCATAGCCCTGCTGACTTACAATCCTATGCCCGGTAAAGAAGAGGAAGAGATACTGACACCTGTGACCGATGAACTTCGCGAGCAGAAAGTCTATGCTTTTGGACCATTCACCGCTGACCAATTCTTCGCAACTGGTGTTCACTCTTCATTCGACGGAATACTTGCCATGTACCATGACCAAGGTGTGATACCGTTCAACATCCTGACCGAGAGTCGTGGTGTGCACCTGACAGCAGGTCTTCCCGGCATCCACGTGTCGACTTCTGTCGGTCCGTGTTTCGAAATCGCAGGTAAAGGCGTAGCCGACGAGAGCAGTCTTCGCAACGCCATCTATACAGCCATTGACGCCTGTCGCGCCCGCCTAGACTATGACGAGCCATTGGCCAATCCGTTAAAGAAGCTCTATCACGAACGCCGCGACGACAGCGAGAAGGTGCGCTTTACGATTCCTAAGAAACAAGAGAATTCCCCTAAAGAATGAAGAAAAAATACCAAAACGGATTCCTGATTTTCGGTGTGGCAGTGCTCATCCTGATGGTGACACAACTCGATTTCAAAGAGGTGTGGCAAGGACTGCGTCATGCCGGTTATTGGTTTTTTGCCGTGGTGATTCTATGGATGTTTCTCTATGTGTTTAACACCACCACATGGTATATCATCATCCGCAGTGGCGACAAGCATGGCGAACCATCTAAGGTGAAGTTTTGGTGGCTTTACAAGATTACAGTATCAGGCTTCTCGCTCAATTACGCCACTCCCGGCGGTCTGATGGGAGGTGAACCCTACCGCATCATGTCGCTGGCACCGAAAATCGGCACCGAGCGGGCATCATCGTCTGTCATACTGTTTGCTAT